>NZ_CP017258.1:1200000-1500000 GCF_002022005.1 Campylobacter pinnipediorum subsp. caledonicus | reverse complement strand
ATATAGATTTAAAAACGACTAATGATTTTTTGTATAATATACAAAGCAATATAAAAAATTTATCTTGCTTGATATTTTATTTTTCAA
The DNA here is from genome assembly GCF_002022005.1 of Campylobacter pinnipediorum subsp. caledonicus. Classification (NCBI taxonomy): domain Bacteria; kingdom Pseudomonadati; phylum Campylobacterota; class Epsilonproteobacteria; order Campylobacterales; family Campylobacteraceae; genus Campylobacter; species Campylobacter pinnipediorum. Next base: position 1,499,913 of record NZ_CP017258.1, on the reverse strand, counting down.
ATTTTTATGATATTTCTGTATTTAAAAAGATGAAAAAGAGAGTTGCTATTATAAATTTACTTTTAGAAAAGCTTTATAGTTATGATTTGTTTTTAAAGGTGCTTGATAGCTCTTTTTTGTCTCAAAAGAAAAAGGATAAAATTTCTACAAAAATATATGAAAAAATTTATAAAGTTCGTAAAAATATAGTAAAAAAATCAGCCAAAGCTGTAAAAACATTACATATTTTTTCTAAAAATATTAAAATTTATTATTAAAAAGGTTTAAAAGATTATGCAAAAACAAGAACAAATAGTAAAAATGTTTGACAATATAGCCCCTACTTACGATGTTGCAAATAGGGTTTTGAGTATGGGTATTGATATTAGTTGGAGAAAATATGCTTGTAAACAAACACTACTTAAAATAGATCAAGATGATCTAAATATCGTAGATGTTGCTTGTGGAACCGGTGATATGATGGGTATGTGGAAGAATATAGCTGATGATATGGATAAAGATATACATAATTTAATCGGTATTGATCCATCTTCTGGTATGTTAAAACAAGGGCAAGAAAAATTTCCAAATTTTATATTTAAACAAGCATTTGCCGATAATACAGGCCTTGATAGCAATTTTGCTGATATTTTGAGTATTAGTTATGGGATTAGAAATGTCGTTGCAAGAAAAGAGGCTTTGGCTGAGTTTAATAGAGTGTTAAAAATGGGTGGATATGTTGTTGTGCTTGAGTTTACAAAAAGAAAAAAAGCTGGTCCTATAACAAGAATTCGCGATTTTTACCTTAGTTCTATATTGCCTAAAATAGGTGCATTTATATCAAAAGACAAAGAAGCATATGAATATTTGCCAAGCTCCATAGATAGCTTTTTGGACTCGGAATCATTTTGCAAAGAGCTTGTTAGAGCCGGTTTTGAGATAGTTGAATGCAAGGGTTTTAGCATGGATATATCTACATTGTTTATAGCAAAAAAAGTTAAATCATGTTAAGCGTAACAGAGCTAAATGAAAAGGCCAAGACTCTACTTGATACAACCTTTGGTTATGTTGAGATAGCTGGTGAAATTTCACGCTTAACCAAACATGGTTCAGGACATTGGTACTTTACATTAAAAGATGATAGTTCAAGTGTTGCTGCTGTAATGTATAAAATGAATAACTTAAAACTAGGTTTTAATGTTACTGATGGTATGAAGGTTATAGTTTATGCAAAGGTATCTTTGTATGTTCCAAGTGGCTCTTATCAAGTCATCGTAAACTCGTTAAGACCAGATGGCATAGGAGAGCTTGAATTAGCATTTAATCAGCTAAAACAAAAACTTGCCTTGGAGGGCTTGTTTGATCCAGCATATAAAAAACCAATACCTCACTTACCCAAAAAAATAGCCCTTGTTACATCAGCAACATCCGCTGCTTTGCAAGATATGCTAAGGGTTTTATCTCAAAAATGGAAACTTAGTGAAATTTTTATATTTGATTCTTTAACACAAGGCGAAAATGCACCACAATCTTTGATAAAATCTTTAAAAAAAGCTGATAGTTATGGTGTTGATGTTATAGTTTTGGCTCGTGGTGGTGGTAGTAAAGAGGATCTTTGGTGTTTTAATGATGAAGGCTTGGCTCGTGAAATTTTTAACACCAAAACACCTGTGATAAGTGCTATAGGACATGAGATAGATTATGTGATCAGCGATTTTGTTGCTGATAAAAGAGCTTTGACACCAAGTGCTGCTATGTTTGATCTTTTGCCTGATGAAGATGCTTATTTTCAATATATAGACACTATTTCAAATGATATTTCTAAAGCCATTGATGTGAAATTCAAAAATCTTCAAAGCAAGATAGAGCTACTAAATGTAAAACTTTCAACAGATACAATTTTAGCAAAAATAGATACAAAAATTTCAAAGATAAATAACTTAAAAATGAGTCTTGAAAATATTATTTTAAATAAAATTTCACTTCTTACATCTGATATAAGAGCTTTAAAAATCGGCTTTGACACAAGAGAGGATTTTTTTAAAAAAACTGAGAATTTAGTAGAGATAAGAATGTTTGGTAAAAATATAAATTTACAAGATTTAAATGTAAACGATGAGATACAAATTATTTCGCAAAATGTATCACGACAAGCAAAAATAACAAGATAAGGAGCGAGAATGAGAATGATAAATTTTAGCGCAGGACCAACAGGGCTTCCTCTTGAGGTTTTGCAAAAAGCACAATCTGAGTTTGTGAATTATCATAATGAAGGTTATAGCATAATGGAAATAAGTCATCGCTCAAAGACTTATGAAGAGGTTCACTTTGGTGCTATGCAAAAAATAAGAGAGTTGTATAATATTTCAGATGATTTTGATATTTTATTTTTGCAAGGTGGCGCTCATTTACAATTTAGCATGATACCTCTAAATCTTTATCAAGGCGGTGTTACTGAGTATGTAGATACTGGTGTTTGGACTTCAAAAGCTATAAAAGAGGCTCAAATTTTAGGCATAAATCACAAAGTTGTTGCTAGTTCTAAAGATGATAATTTTAACCACATCCCTGATATTAATTTTGACGATAATGCTGATTTTAGTTATATTTGTTCTAATAATACGATTTATGGAACCCAATACAAATCACTACCAAAAAGCAAAGCACCTTTGGTTGTAGATAGTTCTAGTGATTTTTTCTCTCGCCCACTTGATTTTAGCGATATTGGTGTTTTATATGGAGGAGCTCAAAAAAATGCCGGTCCCAGTGGTGTTACTATTGTTATAATAAGAAAAGATTTGATTGATAGGGTTAGTTCAAACAATGTTCCTATGTTTTTGAGATACAAAACTCATGCAGACGCTAAATCTTTATATAATACACCTCCAACATTTGCTGTTTATCTTTTAAATCTAAATATGCAATGGCTTTTAGATCGTGGCGGACTTAAAGCTATTGATCAAATAAATACAAAAAAAGCTGAAATTTTATATAGCGTTATAGATAGCTCTGATGATTTTTATATAGGACATGCAAAAAAAGAGGATAGGTCTGTGATGAATGTCAGTTTTGGTATCAAAAATAAAGATTTAGAACCTATTTTTGTAAGTGAAGCTTTAAAAAATAATATGCTTGGATTAAAAGGGCATAGGCATTTAGGTGGCATAAGGGCTTCTATATATAATGCTGTTAGTGTTGAAGATGTGTCTATTTTAGCTGATTTTATGAAGGAATTTGCTAGAAAAAATGGCTAATATAAAAGAAAACGATGCTTATTTAAAAGAACAAATTTTAACTTATCTTGGAAACAAACGCTCTTTGTTAGGCTTTATAAATCAAGGTGTTGATATAGCCAAAAAAGAGCTTTCAAAAGATAAACTTAGTGTCGGGGATTTATTTTCTGGTTCAGGCATCGTTTCTAGGAATTTAAAGCAACATGCCAGTTATATTGTCGCAAATGATTTAGAGCTTTATTCTAAGATAACCAATGAATGTTATTTGTTTAATGCCGATTTTGAGTTTAAAAAAGAGCTTGAAGATCTAAATAAAAAGCTAAATCAAAATATACAAACAAGCTTAAAAGATGGCTTTTTGTCAAGGCTTTATGCACCTTTGTGCGATGATGATATAAAAGATAATGAAAGGGTGTTTTATACTAGGAAAAATGCAATTTTTTTAGATACAGCAAGGCAAGAGATACAAAGCCTAGATGAGGATTTAAAAAAGTTTTTTATAGCACCTCTTTTGTATGAAGCTAGCAATAAAGCAAACACAAGTGGTGTTTTTAAAGGATTTTATAAAAATAAAGATGGCAAGGGTGAGTTTGGTGGTAGTGGCAAAAACGCATTAAAAAGGATAATGGCTGATATTGTATTGCCTGTGCCTGTCTTTTCAAATTTTAATGTCAAATATGATGTGTTTAATAAAGACTCAAATGAACTTGCAAATGAACTTGATGAGCTTGATTTGATATACTTAGACCCCCCTTATAATCAGCATCCTTATGGGTCTAACTATTTTATGTTAAATCTAATAGCAAAATACGATGAGCCAAAAGAAATTTCAAAAGTTTCAGGAATAACAAAAGATTGGAACAGGTCAGCTTATAACAAAAAAGCCTTTGCTTCGGATGCTTTTTTTGAACTCATAAGGAATTTAAAAGCAAAATTTATCCTTATATCGTTTAATTCTGAAGGGTTTATTAGTCGTGAAAAGTTCGAGCAAGAGCTTTGTAAATTTGGAAAAGTTAAGATACTTGAACAAAAATACAATACATTTAAAGCAAGTAGAAATTTAAAAAACAGACAACTACATGTTATAGAGTATTTATATATATTAAAAAAACAAAACAAGGAATAAAAATGCTACAAACAAAAGATACTTATGATGATGTGCCTTATTTTTCAGCAGCTTTTGTGGATTCTTCGCCTTTTAGGTTGCAAGCTGTAGTAACATTTTTAAACATAAAAAACAAGAGCTTGGAAAATGCCCGAGTTTTAGAGCTTGGCTGTTCTTACGGTGGAAATATTTTACCATTTGCTATTCATAATAAAAATGCCGATGTTGTAGGTATTGATATGTCAAAAACTCAAGTTAGTATAGGCAATAAAATAGCAAAGGAAGCTGGGGTTAAAAATTTTAAATTGATACAAAAAAATATACTAGATCTTACACAAGATGATTACAAAAAACTTGGTAAATTTGATTATATTATCGCTCACGGTCTTTATAGTTGGGTGGATGATGATGTAAAAAAATCCGTTTTAAAGCTTATAAAAAATGTTCTCTCGGTTGATGGGATCTCTTATATATCTTATAATGTATATCCTGGTTGGAATAGCTTTGAAATTTTAAGAGAATATATGCTTTTTGTAAGTAGTGATGAGAGTAGCTATCAAGGTAGGTTGCAAAAGTCAAAAGATGAGCTTGAGTTTTTTAAAAATTTTTTAAGAATGAATCTTCAAAATATACAAAACCCAACATTAAGAGATTCTACAAAGTTGCTTTTAACTCAACTTGATTTTTTAAAAAATATCACAAAAGATAAAAAGAATGATTATTATATCTTGCATGATTTTTTAGAAACTTGTAATAAGCCCATATACTTTAATAAATTTATAAAAGAGATACAAGAAGCTGGACTTTGTTATTTACTTGATTCTACTCTTGATGATATTTTTAACTCATCTTTTGGTGTTTTTAGGTTTGATGAGCATATTGAGAAAAATTATCCAAAAAGGGTGCAAAAAGAGCAGATGAAAGATTTTTTTCAAAATCGCTCATTTAGAAAAAGTTTAGTTATGAATAGTGAAATTTTAGGCTCTAATGATGATTTTGATGTGCAAATAGGTATTGATGAAATTTCTAAGTTAAATTTGATTGTAAAATTAAGCAAAAAAGATGATATTTTTTATATCAAAGATAGGGCTTTAAATAGCAGTTTTAACGATGTTTTTGAAAGATTTTATGAGGCTTATCCTAGCAGTTTAAATATGAGTGATTTTAAGGATAAGGATACTCAAAATGTTTTATATGCGTTTTTAGAGCTTATTAGTGATGTAAATACTGTGATTGCTACAAAAGAGTTTAAAAAGCTTGATTATGTTGTCGGTAAAACAAGATTAAAAGAAGATATAAGAGGGTATGTGAGGTATTTTGCAAATGCAGATGAGCCTGTGATTTTATTTGCTGATGCTTTAAATCAAAAAGTTGAACTAGACACTAGCTTAGCAAAGATAGCTTTGGAATTTGATGGAAAAAATAGTATTGATTTTTTAGAGAAAAAATTTGATAAAGATAGTGTTTCAAAGGTCTATTCTATTTTGCAAAAGGCTTATTTTTTTGAGAGTTTTTAAAAATAGACTTTGTGTTTGTATAAAAAGTTTCAGATAAAATTTGTTATAATTTTATAAATATTATTAAGGTTGTTTTTATGTTTGAAAATTTTGATTTTTCTAAAATGGGAGATATGTTATCACAAGCTCAAGCTAAGGCACAAGAGCTTGAAAAAGAGCGTGAAGAAAAGCAATTTAGCGTAAAAAGTGGTGGCGGTCTTATAAGTGTTAAGGCAAATGGTCTTGGCGAGATACTTGATATTAGCATAGATGATAGTTTATTAGAAGATAAAGAGAGTATGCAAATACTTCTTATAAGTGCAATAAATGATGTTGTAAAAATGGTTGAAGATGATAAAAAAGCTATGGCATCAAATATGCTTGGTTCTTTGGGTGGATTTAAATTCTAAGGAATGAAATTGAAAAAAATATTTTTACTTTTTTGTTGTGTTGTTTTTGCATTTTCTGCTCCTCGTCCTACACAGGATGATTTTAATGCTTGTTATGAGAAAAATAAAAACTCAATAATATCAGTTAACGGTAATTATGGTGTTGCTATAACAGAAAATCTTATTGCGGTTGCAAAAAATTCTCAAACCCCTTTGAATGATTATGTTAAGTTTGATTCTTATTTAGGGCTTTATCTTGTAAAAAGCGATAAAAAACTAGAGCCTGCTGTGATGGCTGATGAAAATGATGATGTAAAGTTTAATAAATCAACTTGGATAGGAAATTTAAGCGATAACAATTCAACTGTTATGGGGCATGTTAAAGAGTTTGGCTCAGGTCTTGGAGACTTTGATACTCTTAACTTTGATGTAAATTCTGTTTCTGAATTAAATACAGGTTGTTGTAAAATGGCTGGTATAAGCGTAGGCGGTAATAAATTTATACCAAATAGATATTTAAAACATTTTGCTATGTATGATGATATTTATTATGGTGATATTGGTGTTGTTTTTGAGCAAAAAGGCGATAAGTTTTTTGTAAAAAGTGTAGACCCAATTGGTCGTGGAAAGGCTTTGATGAAAGGCGATGAAATTCTTAGTGTAAACTCAGATAAGCCAAAGTCTTTAAGGCTTTTAAATGAAACTGTGCTTTTTGCACCAAAAGGCTCTTTGCTTGAATTTAAGATTAAAAGAGATAATGAGGAAATAAAATTTTACATACCTGTTTCCGGTGATATTGGTTTAAAAGACAATTCAATACAAGAAAGAATAAAAGATAAAACCACACAGATTGAAAAAAACAATCAAAATGCTCAATCAAATTTATTAGATGAGATACTAATGCAATGGGGCATTTTTGTTGATAATAATTTGGTTGTTAAAAAGGTTATTGATGGTTCTAAAGCAGAAGAGTTTGGAATAAAACCAAGCGATAAAATACTTCAACTAAATAGCGATGATGTTAAAAACAGAAAGCAATTGCTTGAAAAAATAGGAAAACAAACTAGCTTTTTATTGCTTTTTAGAAGAGATGACTTTGATTTTTTCGCAAGGGTTGTTAGATGAGTGATAAATTTGTAGATTTTTTAAATGAAAATTTGCCAACTTCCGAGTCTTTTCATCCTTATTATTCTGAAGCCTTAAGTCATGTTTTAAAGGCTGGTGGTAAACATTTTAGAGCTTCATTGCTTTTAGGTGTTGTTAATGCTATCAAGCCAGAACTAACCGATAAAGCTATGCGCGTTGCTCTTGGTGTAGAGCTTTTGCACACTTATTCTTTGATACATGATGATTTACCAGCCATGGACAATGCCCCGCTTAGAAGAGGTGTTGAGACTTTGCATGTAAAATATGATGAAGTGACGGCTATCTTGGTCGGTGATGCACTTAATACACATGCTTTTTTTGAAATTTCAAGGTCTGATTTGCCATCAGATATTTTGCTTAAATGTATTGAAATTCTAAGCTTTAATGGTGGTGTAAATGGAATGGTTTTAGGTCAAGCTTTGGATTGTTATTTTGAGGGCAAAAAGCTAGATCTAAAACAGGTTGAGTTTTTGCATATACATAAGACTGCAAAGCTTATAGCTGCAAGTTTGCAAATGGGTGCCGTTATAGCTAGTTGCGATGAAAACACTTGCTCTAGTTTGTATAAAATAGGTCTTGATTTGGGTCTTGCTTTTCAGATACAAGATGATATTATAGATGCTACAAGTAATGAGGCCGAGGCTGGAAAGCCAGTTCATAATGATGATATAAAAAATTCTTTTATAAATTTAATGGGGTTAGATGGTGCAAAAAATAGCAAAGAAGAACTAATAAGAGCAATCATAAAAGAACTTGAAATTGTTCCATCTGAATTAAGACCGGTTATTGAAAAATTAATAAATAAATATTTGAAAGGTTGATAATGCTTAAAAAACAAGCTGATACTATAAGATTTTTGTGTGCCGATATGGTGCAAAAGGCAAATAGTGGCCATCCTGGTGCACCTATGGGGCTTGCTGATATCATGGTAGTGCTTATGCAAAATTTAAAACACAATCCAAAAGATCCAAAGTGGCTAAACCGTGATAGATTAGTATTTAGTGGAGGACATGCTAGTTCTTTAGTATATAGCTTTTTGTATTTAAGTGGTTATGATTTAAGTTTTGAAGAATTGCAAAATTTTAGACAACTTGGTTCAAAAACTCCAGGTCATCCAGAAATTGAAACAAATGGTGTTGAGATAGCAACAGGTCCTTTAGGACAAGGTGTGGCTAATGCTGTTGGTTTTGCTATGGCTGCAAAATATGCTGCAAATATCCTTAATGCTCCTAAAAATAAAATTATAGATCATAAGGTGTATTGTCTTTGTGGTGATGGTGATTTGCAAGAGGGTATAAGCTATGAGGCTTGTGCTATGGCTGGAAAATTAAATCTTGATAATCTTGTAATAATATATGATTCAAATAATATAACTATAGAAGGCGATACAAATTTAGCTTGGAATGAAGATGTTAAGTCACGTTTTGAGGCACAAGGTTTTGAAGTAGCAAAGATAAACGGACATGATTATGATGAGATTGAGTTTGCTTTAAAAGAGGCTAAAAATAAGACAAAACCTTATTTGATAATAGCAAATACTTGTATCGCAAAAGGTGCTGGAGAGCTTGAAGGCAGCCATCACTCTCACGGTGCTCCGCTTGGAGAGGATATTATTAAAATTGCAAAACAAAATGCTGGGTTTGATCCAGATAAAAAATTTCATATAGATGAAGATGTATTGTTGAGATTTAGAGTTGCTCTTGAAAAGGGTGATTTGGCACAAACTTTGTGGCAAGAACAAGTTGATAAACTAGATAATGATGGCAAAAAATTGTTAAACTCTCTTTTAAATCCTGATTTTTCAAAGATAAGCTATCCTGATTTTGGTGGCAAAAAAATGGCTACTAGGGATACAAATGGTCTTATAATAAATGCTATAGCCAATGCTTTGCCTGGATTTATTGGTGGTAGTGCAGACCTTGCTCCATCAAACAAAACAGAGCTTAAAAATATGGGTGATTTTCCAAATGGTAGAAATATACATTTTGGTATAAGAGAGCACTCAATGGCTGCTATAAACAATGCTTTTGCAAGATATGGATTGTTTATGCCATTTTCAGCTACATTTTTTATATTTAGTGATTATATGAAATCTGGTGCCAGAATGGCAGCTCTGATGAAATTAAAACATTATTTTATATTTACACACGATAGCATAGGTGTTGGCGAAGATGGACCAACCCATCAGCCTATTGAGCAATTGAGCCAATTTAGAGCTATGCCTAATTTTTATACATTCCGTCCAGCAGATGGTAATGAAAATGTAAAATCTTGGCAGGTTGCTCTTGGATTAAATGCTCCTTGTGCTTTTGTTTGTTCAAGACAAGGATTAGAGCCATTGGAAGGTTCTGTTTTTGGTGATGTTTCAAACGGTGCTTATCTTTTGAAACAGAGCAATAATGCAAAGGTAACTTTGATAGCTAGTGGAAGTGAAGTATCTTTGGTATTAAAAACTGCTGAGCTACTAGATAACGATGGTATAGGAGCGAATGTTGTTTCTGCCCCTTGTTATGATTTGCTTTGCAATCAAGATAAACAATACATAGATAAAATAATACAAAAAGATACATATAAAATCGCAGTAGAAGCTTCTAGCGCATTAGAGTGGTATAAATTTGCTGATGATGTATATGGCATGAAAACATTTGGTGAAAGTGGAAAAGCTGATGAGTTATTTAAGCATTTTGGGTTTGAGCCAAATGCACTTTATAGCTTTATAAAAGAGAAACTTTAGTGGATTTTGTTCAAACTATCGTTTTAGCCCTTGTTCAGGGCTTTAGTGAGTTTTTACCTATCTCTAGCTCTGCTCATTTGATTTTGGTTCCCGAGCTTCTTGGTTGGAAAGACCAAGGGCTTGTTTTTGATGTAGCTGTTCATATAGGAACTTTGTTTGCTATAGTCTTTTATTTTAGAGATATGGTTTTTTCTGCATTGAAAGATTTTTTTTGTTCTATAAAATTAAAAAAGAATGTCGGGCAAAGTAGACTAGTTTGGGCGGTTGGGTTTGGAACCATTCCGGCTGGCATAATTGGACTTCTTGTCGAGGATGTTATAGAGGATTATGCTAGAAATGGGCTCGTTATAGCTTTGACTACAATTATTTTTGGCATTATTTTATTTTTTGCAGACAAAAAAAATGGAAACAGGCAAGAGAGTGATATAAGTATCAAGATAGCCCTTGTTATAGGCCTTGCTCAAGCATTTGCTTTAATACCGGGTGTTTCTAGGTCAGGAGTTACTATTAGTATGGCATTGTTGCTTGGATTTTCTAGGGTTGCTAGTGCAAATTTTTCTTTTTTATTATCCATACCAATAATAATTTTAGCCGGCGGCGTAAAGCTTTTGAAAATAAATAGTAGTGATGTTGTTGTCTCTGATTTGCTTATAGGTATGTTTGTTAGCGGAATTAGCGCATATATTTGTGTTAAATTATTTATATCTATAATATCAAAAATGAGTATGCTACCATTCGTTATTTATCGTATATTACTTGGTTGTTTTTTATTATTTTGGTTTCTTTAAAAGAATGGTGTAAATTTATAAAGGCATTAAATTTAAATCAATGATCTCTATCGCACAAGATAACTAATAAAAAAACATCAAGCGTTAAAGCAAATACGAGCTGAAAATAGCAGATAAAAATTGTTCTTCAATCTTAAAAATATTAACGACATATATTCATTAGAAGAATTTGTTAATTTACTAAATATATTACCAGCAATAAAGACAATACTGTTAAGAATTTTAACAATGGCGTGAAAATGTTATTAGTTAATCTTTAAAATAATGGAGAACATAAAGCACTAAGTGACTTTATGAAAGAAATTTTAAGATATTTAAAAGAAGGCTGGAATTATAAAGAGTTAATAAGATAAGATCAAGACATATTAATCACCAAAGATGGAAATAAACACTTAATTAGATTAGATGTAAATAATAATAATATTGCTATAAAAAAGCTTAAGGGCAACGGAGTTATAACAAGCGATACTGGAATTAGCAGCGAAAACTAACAAACTTAGCAAGTAAGATAAGTAATAGTATTGATAATTTACATTAGAAGAGCGATACCTGCTTGATAGATATCGTAAGTTAGTAACAGATTTAATAAAAAATGGCTATAAAAAAATTTCAAATAAAGATAGATTCAAATGTCCAAAAAACCAAATGAAAATATAGAAAATCCAAAAAAGATTCGACATCACCAGCCAAAACCAAAAACAAGAAAATATAGCAATAAGCAAACTAACAATAATGCAAATAAAGAGGCTAAAAAAGCAGTAACTATAGCCATAGCAAACAACCCAGCAAATAAACTAGATAATGATACCAAAACTGTGTTTAAAGCATTGGGTGATATAGCTAGTAATGAATTAGTAAGTAGTTTAATACTAGACACTAAAACAAAAGAAGGTAAGCAAAAAACAATTAACTTTGTAAAAGAACTAACAACATCTGTTAAAGATACTACAAATTCTTTAACAACATCATCTGCAACAGATGTTGCTAAGTTTTCATCAAATCTTTCAACACAAACAAGACTTGCTAAACTTACAAATCTATACAATAATGATCTAGCATTAGCTTATGCTATAAACAATCTAAAAGATAATAAATTTGCTGATGCTGGTAATGGTTTATCAAATTTAGTTAAAGCTTATACAGATAGATTTAATAACGATAACAATGTATGGGGAAATATAATAGGTTCTAAAGCTAAGATAAAAGGTGATAGTTCTGATACAGACTCTAAAGTATTTGGAGTAACATTGGGATATGATAAAGCATTTGATAATGTAATAGCTAGTAGTTACCTTAGCTTTGCTAAAGCAAAAACTGATTCTAAAATTGTATTTAATACTGATAAGAAAAAGAAAACATATACTGTAGTAAGCACAGGTGCTGACTTTAAACTAAGTGAAGTATTAAAACTAAATATAAACTTTGGAGCTAAAACAAGATCTAAAGAAAAATACTACAATGGAAATATTGGTTTAAAATATAGCTTTTAATTAAAGCTTACATTTAAGGGTTATGAGAGTAGCTCTTAAATAATTTAAATTAAAACCATATAAATAATAGCTCCAAATAGTATAGAATATATTTAGTTTTTAATAATTATCTAAATAATAGCAACAAATATACAAGATAAAAATTTAATTTGCTTTGAGTTGTATTTTATTAAAAAATACTTTGTTATTTTGATTTATCAAAATATAATATAAGATATTGTTTGTTGCTTATTGGTAAGTTTTATATAGGTTAAAATTTAAAATAAAACAATAGTCTTTAATAGTTATATTATTATATTATTTGTAAAATACGCTTCTTATTGGTATCGCAAAAATAGCTATAGCAACATAAAATGTTAGTCCAAAAACAGCTGCCATTGCAAAGATAGTTCCAATGTCAGCAAGAGTTGAATATAGTCTAAATTGTTCCAAATAGTCTATTAAAAACCAAAGACCAACACCGGCTACTATGGCTATTAAAAAAACTGGAACAGAAAATAAAACTTTAAACATACTAACTCCTTTATTTTTTGTGTATAGCAAAAAGCTATACACTATTATTTATTATAGTCCTTCAAAAGGATTTGAAACTACGCTATCACGGTCTATTATGTAAGGTATAATAGCTGCGTGTCTAGCTCTTTTTATAGCTTTTTCAACCATCTCTTGATATTTTTTAGATGTGCCTGTTAATCTTCTAGGCATAATTTTAAATCTCTCTGATAAGCAGTACTTTAAAAGAGATGTGTCTTTGTAGTCTATAAAATCTATTTTAGCTTCTGTGTATTTGCAATATTTGCGTGAATATTTTCTTTTCTCTGCCATTGTCTTTCCTTTTTAAAACGGTATACTATCATCTGAATCATACTCGTCGTTTATATCTTGAGTATCATCAAATTTATTATTTTGTTGAGTTTTGACAAAATCATTGTTTTGTTTATTGAAAGCTGGTGTTTGTTCTTGGTTATTAAAGTTATTTTGCTTGCCATAGTTATTATTGTTATTATAGCTTTGGTTATCATAACTTTGCTGATTGTTCCAGCCTTGATTTTGATTAAAACCACCACCTTGATTTTGCATTTGGTTACCACCGCCAAGCATTTCCATATTTTCAACACTTACACTGTGCTTACTTCTATTTTGTCCGTTGCTGTCAGTCCATTGGTCAAGTTTTAAACGACCTTCAACTAAAAGTTTAGACCCTTTGCTTAGATATTGGTTGGCAATTTCTGCTTGTTTTCCAAAAAATGATATATCAATAAAGCAAGTCTCTTCGCGTTTTTCGCCATTTGTTGTAAATTTTCTTGTTACAGCTATACCTGAATTCCCGATAGCAACACCAGTCGTTGTATATCTTAACTCTATATCTCTAGTTAAGTTTCCTACTAAAACTACTTTATTGAACATTTTTTATTTCCTATTTTTCTGAAGCAGCTTCTTCTGTTGGTTTTTCTGCTCTTGGCTCACGATATGCTCTTGGCTCACGTGTTTGTGTTTTTATTGTTTGTTTGATTCCTTTGCATAGTCTGTCCCAAGCAGCTATTTCGCTCTTGTTTTCATATTTTACGCTTAAAAATCTTATAATATCTTCAGTTATTCTGATGTTTCTTGTAAGCTCAGTTAATAGTGCTGGAGGCGCTTTGTAGTATATAACAAAATATGTTCCACGCTCATATTTTTGTATTTTGTATGCTAGTTTGCGAGTGCCCATTTCAACAACGGTTGCTATCTCACCACCATTTTTTGTAATAACTTCTTTAACGAAGTCAACTCTTGCTTTAGCTTCTTCTTCAGTCAATGTTGGCTTTAGAATAAATAAAAGCTCGTAATGTCTCATAAATTTCTCCTTATGGGTATTAAGCCTACTTTTTGATTTTTATTTTATTATAAAAATAGGCAAGGATTCCTTGCTTTTTAATACAAGAAACTTAAGATTTTATCTCAAAACTACTTAAATTTTGCTTTTGATATGATATTTTGTAGATTTAAAATCATAGATATTAAAAATGCACTTTTGTCTATTGATGAGTTTGTTTTTAGTTCTAATTCGGCTAAATTTAATACTTTAAAAATTTCTTCATAATTTTTTAAATTTAGCATTAAACTCTGTTGCTTTAGTGTATTTTCTATATTTATAGGCGGTTTGTATCCAATAGCCTCTTTTATGTCAAATTTTCCATTTATTTTTATATATGAATGAAGTTTAAAAAGTCTAAAAAATAGTTTATAAAACGAGTTTAATAGAGCTATTTCATTAAAACTAGGACTTTGTTCGATTTGAAAAAAATCATTTTTTATATCTTGTAGATTAAATAGTTTATTAAAAAATTCATCAAAACCTATGCTCGAAAGACTAAAAACTAATTTTTTTACTATTTCTTGATCTATATGCAAATTTAAACTAGAAAGTTTATTTAATTCACTAGCTGCTAAATATAAATTTTCATTGTGTATAAAATATATATCATAAAGTGCGTTTTTAGTTATGTTTAGTCCCATTTTTCTTGATGTTTTTGCTAGGATGTTTATAGCTTCATCAGGTGTATTTGGCTTGAAAAATCTTACAAAATTTGTTCCAAATGCTTTTGATATTTCGCTTGTTATTTTTGTATCACTTTCATATAATTCTAGTATAAATTTATTATCTTTGTTATCTTTACACAAAGATATTAGTGCTTTTAAATCTTTTGTTGGAATTTTTTTGTCAGTTTTTATATGTAGTATATTTTGGCTTGCAAATAAAGATGGCTCACTTAGATGATTTACAGCTTTCTTAAACTCATACTCATCAAAATAAAGTGTAAGCAAATTTGTATCTTCATTTATAAAAATTGATAGTATTTCTTCGGTGTAATCTTGTATTTGATATTCTTCCGCCCCAAATAACAAGAAAAAATTGTTTATTTTTTTTGTCTCTAAAAGAGTATCTAGTTCTTTTTTATACACTATATTATGCCTTGAGTACCTTGCCAAAAATCTTAGCACTAGGTATATCAACTTCTGTTATTTTAACATTGACATAACTAAGCAAAGGTGCTGTGTAGCTAGGTATAAAAATTCTAGCCCCCTTGAGTTTGTCATCAAGTCTTGCTATTAGTATATTTTTATTTTCGCAGACATAGCATTTAAATGTATTTCCGATATTTTCATTCGCCCATCTTGCAAATTTTCTATCTATAAAATCATAAGCTACTTTGTCGGCTTCTCTTTCAAGTTCGCTTAAATTTTGACAAGTATCTTCTATATTTAAAAGCAAATATCTATATAGTTTTTCATCGTTTTTTATGGTTGCTTTTAAAAGTCTGTGTAGGATAAGGTCAGAATACCTTCTAATAGGGCTTGTAAAATGCGTATACCTATCAAAACCAAGACCAAAATGCCCTAAATTTTGGCTTGAATATTCAGCCTTTTTTTGCGCTCTTATTATTAGCTTATCTATCTCTTCATAGTTTGGCAAAGAGTGACTTTTGGCTTGAATTTTTTTGATTAATTTTACCAAGTCATTTTCGTAAGCAAACTCAAGTCCTAAAAGAGCTAATTCATCTAAGAGATTATATATTTTTCTCAGATCAGGCTTACCGTGATTTCTAAAAATTCCATTTTTGATTTTTTTTGCAGCCGCCTTATTTGCCAAAAGCATACAGTCTTCTACTAACTGATGTGAGACACTATCTGTTTCAAAATGAGTTGAGCTTATATCTCCATCTTCATTTAGTCCTATTCTTAGCTCTGTAGTTCTAAAATCAAAAGCATTTTCAAGCCTTTTTTTTCTTAGTTTTGAAGTGATTTTATGTAAAGGCTTTATCCAGCTTATAGGACTATCTTTTTTATCTTGTAATATCTCATCAATCTCATCATAATTAAATCTCTTTTTTGATTTTATGATGGCATTAAATAATTCTTCTTTGATTACTTCACAATTTTTATCTAAAGAAATTTTAAAACAAAAAGCAAGTCTATATACATTTGGTTTAAGAGAACAGATGTTTTCGCTTAAATTCCTTGGTAGCATTGGGACTGATTTATGCGGAAAATATATAGAAAATCCACGTTTTTTAGCTTCCGTGTCTATATTATTATAGGTGTTTACATATTCGCTTACATCAGCTATAGCAACATAAATTTGCATATTTTTTTCATCAAAATATATAGCATCATCAAAATCTTTTGCATCAACCGGGTCTATAGTACAAAAATCAAAATTTTCTAAATTTATCCTATCTGGATACATATTTGGATCTACTTCATCACCCCATGCATTTGCTTCATTTTCGCATTCTTGTGTAAAATTATCACTTTTATTGTATATTGATAGTGATATTTTTTCATCACTCATAGGGTTGTTTATATTACCTATAACTTCGGTTATCTCGCCGTTATGATTGTTTATTTTTAGTATAGTTCCAGGAGGTAATGCCCTAAGACTTTTTTGTGATGCTTTTAAGGTTATATTCAATCCGGTTTTGATATTTACACCAAGCACGGCTGATTTAAAAAACTTAGTATATACAAGACTTGTTTCGTTTGCTAGTTTTAGGCTTATTACTACTTTTGCACTTTGCCTTTTTCTTTTACCTTTTATTATTTTTGCAAGAACTATATCCCCAAGATTTGAGCCATTTAAGTTCTTGTTTTCTACTAGAATGTCTTCTTTGAAGTTATTATCAAACGGTGTTATAAATCCGGTTCCACCTGAACTTATATCAAGTCTTCCACAGACAAAACCGTTATTTATATAAAATTTATTATTATGCTCGCAAACGGCTTTTAGATTTGTTAAAACTCTTAATGTTTCTAAGTCTTGATTTGAAACCTCTTTTTGGCAAATTCCGTTTGCGAGAGATGTAAGAAATTGTTTCAAAGATTATCTTTTACTTTTGCTACAGCCATTAAAAATGTATCGTGATTAAGCTCATATTCATCAAGTAAAGGAAGAGTGTTTTGTATGCTTATATCATCTATTTGATTAAAGATATTTATAGCTGTTTTAACTACTTTTAGCGCTCTTGCATAATCCCTTAGATATTTTGGAGCACTATCTGGATCGTTTGAGTGAAGTATTGCTCCAACTAATTCATTTTCCAGATTCCATTGTTCAAAAATTTTAGCCGTTACCTCTTCGTTTGTTATTTTTAAAAAGCTATTTTCTAAAATTATTAAATCCGTAGGATGCTTAGCTTCTTTTAGTTTTTCTTTAAAATCCGCATCAAGAGAATTTTCTATAATTTCTTTTGATAAAACTATCTTTCCTATTTCCATCATAAATGATGCCGGAGAGAGTATTTCTAGATCTTTTGGTTTTATTTTTGAGTACCAATTATACATTAATGCATTTTGCATTACAGATATATTTAAAAAATCATGAGTTGTTATCATATATGGATCTAAATTGATAGAAAAACTCTTTTTTATTGAGCTAGAAAGTGCAAAACCACGAATTGTAGCCATTCCAAACAAAGATATGGCACGAGAAATTGTTGTTATCTCTTTACTAAAACCATAAAGTGGTGAGTTCGCTGAGTGAAGTATGTTCGCGGTAAGCATAGGGTCTTTTTCTATAACCTTTGTTAAATCGTTCATTGAACTATTTTCATTAGAACATATCTGCTGTATTTGCACTACGCTGTCATCTAGTGGTGGTAGGCTTTTTATTTTTAAAAAGATAGAATCATTCATTTTTATTTTTACTCTTTTTTCGATTTTTTAAACATTGATTAGCTTAATGTTTTCTATTATTGTGATTTTATCAAAATTGGCTTTTTAAGAAACTTAAAAATAGCAATATTATTTTATTTCAGCGTTATTTGAGTTGTTGGAATGTATAATTTTACACAAAAATATTTACTATTAAGGAGCTATTATGGCTATAACTGTTTATTATGATAAAGACTGTGATTTAAATCTTATAAAAAGTAGAAAAGTTGCTGTTATCGGCTTTGGTTCACAAGGACATGCGCATGCTGAAAACCTTAGAGATAGCGGAGTAAATGTTGTTATTGGTCTTGCAAAAGGTGGAAAAAGTTGGGCTAAAGCGGAAGCTAAAAATTTTGAAGTAAAAACAGTTGCTGAAGCCACAAAAGATGCCGATGTAATTATGATATTAGCACCTGATGAGCTTCAAGCTCAGATATATAAAGAAGAAATAGAGCCAAATCTAAAAGATGGTGCTGCTATAGCTTTTGGACACGGGTTTAATGTTCATTTTGGACAGATAAATGCACCTAAAAATATAGATGTTATTATGATAGCTCCTAAGGCACCAGGACATACTGTAAGAAGTGAATTTATTAAAGGTGGTGGTATTCCTGATCTAATCGCTGTTGAACAAAACGCTAGCGGTAAAGCAAAAGAGATTGCTTTAAGCTATGCGAGTGCTATAGGTGGCGGAAGAACTGGTATTATAGAAACTACATTTAAAGATGAAACAGAGACTGATTTATTTGGCGAACAAGCTGTTTTATGTGGCGGTTTATGTGCTTTAGTAAATGCTGGATTTGAAACTTTAGTTGAGGCTGGATATGAGCCTGAAATGGCTTATTTTGAGTGTTTGCATGAGTTAAAACTAATAGTTGATTTGATGTATCAAGGTGGTATGGATGATATGAGATATTCTATTTCAAATACAGCTGAATATGGTGATTATGTTAGCGGACAACGCGTTATAACTGATGAAAGTAAAAAGGCTATGAAAGGTATTTTAAAAGATATCCAAACTGGTAAATTTGCTAAAGATTTTATCCTTGAAAAAGCAGCTGGATATACAAGGATGAATGCCGAGCGTGCTATTGATGAGAGATCTTTACTAAATCAAACCGGCAAAAAACTTAGAGCTATGATGCCTTGGATAAGTGCCGGAAAACTTATAGATAAAGACAAAAACTAATTGGCTAAGTTAAAAAAAACAGACAATAAACCAAAAAAAAGGCGTCCAAGGGCTAAAAAAGCCAAAAAAGGACGCTTTGTTTTATGGTTATTTGTTATTTTAGCAATCATATCGGCATCTTCTTACTTGTTTTTTAAAAATTACGATTTTGATATCAAAAAAAAGCAAGAGCATATTCAAAAAACAGAAGTTAATCATAAAAAAAATATAGATAAAAAAATACCAAAAGAAAATATTGCCAAAAAATCACATAAAGACACAAAAGCTAAAACAAAAACAGTAGTTAAATTTGATAAAGATGAGAATTTAAGTAAGCTTTTTTTGGATACAAATACAAAGGATGAAACCTACTTTTTAAGACAGCTAGATAAAGATAAAAAAGAAAGAACTGATACAAAAAAAGAAAATACAAATATAAATTATAGTGTTTTCTCTGACAAGAATATAACCGTTATATCACAAGAGAAAAAAATCCAAAACAACGATAGTAAAAGGGTAACAAGGGAAAATAATAAAACAACAGATAAAAATATAGCCATCAAAAAAATAGAAACCAAGGTCATAAAAAATAAAAATACAAAGATAAAAAAGCCAAAACTAGCCATCGTTATAGATGATGTTGCAAATAGACATCATGTTGATATGATTCGTTCTGTTGGTATTAAAATGACGCCTTCGTTTTTTCCAAAGACAAAACACCATTTAGATACTCCAAAATTAGCAAAAGAATTTGAGTTTTATATGATACATTTGCCTATGCAAGCACAGCATTTTTCAAGCCCTGAGATAAATACACTAAATGTGCAAGACAGTGAAAAGCTTATTGATAAAAAGATAAAAGACATAAGAGCTGATTTTCCTAATGCAAAGTTTATGAATAATCATACTGGAAGTAAATTTACAAGCGATTTTAGCGCAATGGAGAAAGCATATAAGGCTTTTATAAAATATGATTTTATATTTATTGATAGTAAAACAATATCCACCACCAAGGTAAAAAAAGTAGCAAAAAAATATAAAAAACCGTATATATCAAGAGATGTATTTTTGGATGATAAAGACAATAAAGCTAGCATAAATGAAGAGATAAAAAATGCTATAAATACAGCAAAGCAAAAAGGTTACGCGATAGCTATCGGACATCCTAGAAAAAATACAATAGAAGTTTTAAAGCAAAATCGTTCTTATATCTTGGATAATGTAGAGCTTGTTTATGTGAAAGATCTTTATGGATTTTATAGATAAACAAGAATTGCCAGAGGCATTAAACAGACTTAAAAATCCACCTAAAAAGCTATTTTATGTAGGAGATAAATCTTTACTCAAACTTCCAAAAATAGCTATAGTTGGGTCAAGAAAGGCCAGTGTTTATACTAAAAATTGTGTTTTGCAACTAGCTAGTGTGCTTAAAAATCATGGCATTTGTGTTGTTAGTGGTGGGGCTTTGGGAGTTGATATTTTAGCTCATGTTGGTGCTATGCCAAATACAATCGGAGTCTTTGCAAATGGTCTTAATACAATCTATCCAAAAACAAACGAAAAAACTATAAGAGAAATTTATAAGCACGGTTTGGCTTTGAGTGAGTATGAACCTGACTCTTTACCAGTAGCGTATAAATTTATACAAAGAAATAGGATAGTAGTCTCTTTGTGCGATGCTGTTGTGATAGCTCAAGCTGATATAAAAAGTGGCTCTATGCAAAGCGCAAAGATGGCATACGAACTTGGAATTCCTGTCTATGTTTTAGCTCAAAGATACAATGAAAGCGATGGCACAAACTATCTTTTGGCTAATTTAAAAGCAAGATTGATAGGTGATTTTAATGAATTTGCCACTAGTTTTAGCGGTATAAACTACACACAAGAAGCAACCACGGATGAGTTTTTGGAGTTTTGCAAGAATGGCATAAGTTTGCAATATGCTTTGGATAAATTTGGTGATATTGTATACGAATACGAGCTTAATGGGCTTATAAAAATAGAAAATTTAAGAGTTACTGTTATCTAAAAGCTCTGGCCTGTACTCAAAATGCATTACACTAAAGTGCTTCCATCTTCCGCCTAAAATAAAGTCGTTTTTTCAAATATATCCACAATCTTTTTAGGTATTAAAATTTATAGTTTTTGTGCCATCTTTAATAATTGTTACTTTTTTGCTGTTTTTGTAAATTTTGTTGGACAATTTATAATTTCTATATCTTCCAACATCGCTTAAATCTTTGCCAATTTAACCAAATGCATTATGATTACCAATCATATCTTCAATATCGGCTCCATCACTACACTCGCTATTTTGTTATGATATTCATTGATTTTATTTTTGACAAAAGCAGGCTTTTTTTATCAACATTTTTTAGATTTGCTCCTATATCCAAAGGTGTTATCGCTATTTGACCAATTAATGCACGACCATTGTCTTTTGTTCTTATGCCCCAAGCATCGTGCAAAGCAAGAACTTTATCATCTTTTATTCCTATATAAAGCATTATATGTCCGTTTAGATAAAACAAGGTTGTATAAGGAATGCCTTTTTCTTTTATGATGTTTAGTTTTTCTTCGTTGCTTAGCCCTTCAAGCTCTATTTTTGTTCCTATTTTTGATTGTGCTGATGAGTTTCTAGGTAGCCAAATTCCAAAGCTTCCTAAAAAATCTTTTGTAAACAAAGAACAATCCCTAAGATCATCCAAGCCACCCCAGCCATAAGGTTGTCCTAAAAGAGAACTTGCTATTTTTTGTATATTTTCATCGTTTAATTCAGCTGGGTATTTTGTAGAAAAAGCTTTTGGAATTTTGTATTTTTTGATACCAGAAATAGTTTGTATTTCACCTATAAAGCTTAAATCATCTTGTTTATAATAGGGCAACAAAGCCCCAATCTTACCATAAAATAAAAAATTGTTTTGGGTGTCATAAATAGGCATTTTAT
The DNA here is from genome assembly GCF_002022005.1 of Campylobacter pinnipediorum subsp. caledonicus. Taxonomy (NCBI): domain Bacteria; kingdom Pseudomonadati; phylum Campylobacterota; class Epsilonproteobacteria; order Campylobacterales; family Campylobacteraceae; genus Campylobacter; species Campylobacter pinnipediorum. Next base: position 1,477,744 of record NZ_CP017258.1, on the reverse strand, counting down.
CTTTTGTGAGTATGATAAATTTTGAGTTTTGAAGTTTTGTTGCTTCTTTATCGTTTATAAACTTTATATTATTTATCTTAACCCAGCCCCAAACGGTGTCATCTTTTACCATCGCCCAAGCCCTATCGAGCGATAGATGTGATACAAATATTGGCTTTGCTATGCTTATGTTTGAAGCTTGTAAATAATCAAACGGATACCCCTCGCCAGCTTTGTTAGGGTTGTAAAAAATTGGTTCGTTTGTTGGAAAATTTCTTATAGCTGTATTTGTTACGCTGATTGCCAAACGCGATAATTTTAAAAACTCATCTTTGTTTGCATTTTTTTCTTGTTCTTCAAACCAACTTGGCAAAATTGGTTTGAAGTTTGAGCCATAGTATGTTTTATTTTTTTTAGGAGTATATATATCAAAAGCCCAAAACGCATCTTTTATATCATCTTTATTTGGTGTGTATGAAAATACACTAAATCTTTTTTCTAAGAGTTCGCCACCTTCTATCTTTTGATTTGATAAAATTTTTGGCATAGTATAGGCATTTTGATTTTCAAGATTTAACACGCTTATATTGCTTTCTTGTTTGGTTGAACAAGATATAAAAAATATAACAATAAAAGATAAAAAAATTAAGTTTTTCATAAAGTGGCCTTTGCATAAGTGAATAGTTGATTTTATCTTAAAATTTTTAAAATTTGATATAATTTTTATTAATAATTTTTTAGGTGAGGTTTTGTTAGAACAAGTTTTAAATTTACTAAAAGAACATAATGTTTTTTTAACTGGTGGCGGTGGAGTAGGCAAGACATATCTTACTCAGGCTATTGTTGATCATTACAATAGCTTATCAAAAAATGTTATCAAGCTGGGTTCTACAGGCATTAGTGCTGTAAATATCGGCGGAGTAAGCATACATAGTTTTTTTAAATTTGGAATTTGTAAAGATTTTTTAGAACTTGCGGCTTATGATAGAAGACAAAAGCAAAAACTAAAAAAAGTTTATGATATGCTTGATGTTGCCGATTTGATAGTGATAGATGAAATTTCAATGGTTAGTTCCGAGCTTATGGAGATGATAAGATTTCGCCTTGATGTTTCAAAATTTAAGGGCAAGTTGCTTATAGTTGGAGATTTTTATCAGCTACCGCCGGTTCAAAATACAAAAAACGAAACCCAGACAAATTTATTTAATTTTGTCTATGCTTTTAATTCAAGTTCTTGGAGTGGTTTTGAGTTTAAAAATATAGAGCTTAAAATTTCAAAAAGAACACAAGATAAGGAATTTTATAATATCTTAAAAAAGATTAGGGTTGGAGAGATAGATAATTATGTTTTTGAGTACATAAACTCACTTCGTGTAAATCAGTATTTTTTAGATGAAAATATTACTATGCTTTTTGGAAGAAATAAAGATGTAAATGAAGTAAATGAAGTAATGTTAAATCGTTTACAAACACCGATGCAAACAAGCCTTGCTGATGTAAAAATTTTAGATGAAAGCGTTCACGAAAAAAGCGTTCAAAGCTGGGTAGATGCCCTAAATAGCCCAAAAGAGCTTCAACTAAAAATTGGAGCAAAGATAATATTTATAGTAAATTACCCATTTATGGGATATTATAACGGTGAACAAGGAAAGATAATAGAGATAAAAAATGAAAATGGAGTTCTTAGTGTTTTTGTGCAAAAAGAAAATGGCGAAATTCTTGAGGTGCAAAAGCATATTTTTACATATACAAAATTTGTAAAAGATGGTGATAATATACAACAACAAGTTTTGGCAACTTTTGAGCAATTTCCATTTAAATTAGCCTATGCCTTAACTATCCACAAATCACAAGGAATGAGTATAAACAATTTAATGTGTGATTTAAGCCATATTTTTACAAATGGTCAGCTTTATGTAGCACTTTCAAGAGCGATAAATCCAAAAAATTTAAAGCTTTTTTATGGAAAAAGTTTAAATTTCAACTCTTATTTAAAAAGTGTCGTTAAAATAGATAAAGAAGTGGCTGATTTTTATGCAAAAACAAAATTTGAAATGATAGAGGAAGTGTGATAATGTTAAAAAATATTTTGGTGATAGTTTTTTGTTCTGTTTTTGGATTTTGTGATGTTATTAGTATAGATGACTTCAAAGCTGATGTTTATTCAAAATTTTCAAAAGGGCTTGCTAAAAAAATAGAGCTTAATTTAGATATCATTGGTAGAGATGTAGAAGAAAATAACGCTTATGTATTAGATGGTTTAAACGTTGTTATAGGAAGTTTTTATGCTGAGGATTTACTCACATCTGCCGGTAAGGAAAAGTTAAAAGAGACTTTGAAAAAATATACTGCAAAAAAGCACTCAGTTGATATTGATGAGGTTTTAATAAGGTCTTTAAAGATAGTAAATGACTTAGAACTTGATGAGATTATAGAAGCTATAAAATCGAGAAATTTATGTGGTTATTCAACTCCAAATGGCGATATTGATGAGATAAAAAGACAAAATGAGAAAACCATATCTTCAAAATTTAAAAACTCAAATCAAAGACCTATTGATTTAAATAGCATAGATGAGTTTTGATTTTATTGGGTTATGATGTCATAACCATTTGGTATTTTTGGTGTTAGTATATCTTGTGAAATTTCTTTATCTTTTACAACATTTGAAAGCGTGATGTCTATTTTATTGCCCAATTTATCTTCATAGCTTATATTAAAAGGAAGATTTTCTTTTATGGTTATTTTGTATTTTGTATCTTGAAAATCTGCTTCGTAAAGCGAGTCTGTGATTTTTTTTGCATTTAGTAAAATTTCGCTTAAATTTATATTTTCATTGAAATTTGATATGATTGCTTGTTCTAACTCATCTTCTATCATTATGATTTTTGAATTGGTAAAATATATCTTTTTTGGGTTTGGTTTTTTATATATCCAAAGTGCTTCATTGTTGTTTTTTATATAAAATTTACCGCTATAATTTGCTTTTTTATCATTACTATTTAGTGTTTGGGTAAAATCGCTTTGTAATGTTGTGAAATCTAAAACCGAAGCGTGTGAATATATATATATTGCCAATAAAGCTATGATTTGTTTCATTTTTACTCCTTTAAAAGCCCATTTTAACCAAGTTTAATTAAATAAATAGTTAAAGTATGATACAATCTGCGAATTTAAAAATTAAATAGAGGTAGATTATATGATTGGTGCTGTATTTAAAGCAATTTTTGGAACAAAGAACGACCGAGAAATTAAAAAATATTTAAAAAGATTAAAAGGCATAAATGAGCTTGAAAAAGTTTATAAAGATATATCTGATGAAGAGTTAAAAGCAGTATTTGCAAAATTAAAAGAGCTTGTGCTAAGTGGTAAAAAAACCGAGGATGATGTTTTAAATGATGTTTTTGCTATTGTTAGAGAAAGTAGCAAAAGGGTTTTAAATATGCGTCATTTTGATGTTCAGCTTATAGGTGGTATGGTACTTCATGAGGGCAGGATAGCTGAAATGAAAACAGGTGAGGGTAAGACTTTGGTTGCCACTTTACCTGTTGTTTTAAATGCTATGAGCGGAAAAGGCGTTCACGTAGTTACTGTAAATGATTATCTTGCAAAGCGTGATGCAACTCAAATGGGAGAGCTTTATACCTTTTTAGGACTTAGTGTAGATGTTGTGCTTAGTGGTGTTTATGATGATGAGGTGCGAAAAAGGGCTTATGATTCAGATATAACTTACGGAACAAACTCTGAGTTCGGATTTGATTATTTGCGTGACAATATGAAATTTTCAATGAGCGATAAGGTGCAAAGAAAACATAACTTTGTTATAGTTGATGAGGTTGACAGTATCTTGATAGATGAAGCAAGAACCCCACTTATAATCTCAGGTTCTACAAATAGAACACTTGATGGTTATATAAAAGCAAATGAAGTAGCTAAAAAGTTAATTCGTGGTGAGGCTGCTGATCCAAATGTGCCAAACTCAAAACCTACTGGTGATTTTGTTGCTGATGAAAAAAATAGAACTATTTTAATCACCGAAGAAGGTATAAATAAAGCTGAGAAATTATTTGGCGTTGGCAACCTATATGACCTTGAAAATGCGATTTTAAGCCATCATCTAGATCAAGCTTTGAAGGCGCATAATCTTTTTGAAAAAGATGTTCATTATGTTGTGCGTGATAATGAGGTTATTATAGTTGATGAATTTACGGGAAGACTTAGCGAGGGTAGAAGATTTAGCGAAGGGCTTCATCAGGCACTAGAAGCGAAAGAGGGCGTAAAGATACAAGAAGAGAGTCAGACACTAGCCGATACAACTTATCAAAATTATTTTAGAATGTATAATAAACTTGCTGGTATGACAGGAACAGCGCAGACAGAGGCTACTGAGTTTTCTCAAATTTATAAATTAGATGTTATCTCTATACCTACAAATGTTCCTGTTGCCAGGATAGACAAAAACGATCTTATTTATAAGACACAAGATGAGAAATTTAAAGCTGTTATTGATGAGATAAAAAAAGCAAACGAAAAAGGACAACCTGTTCTTGTTGGAACAGCTAGTATTGAGCGTAGTGAATTGCTTCATTCTATGCTTGCAAAAACTGGTATAGCGCACTCTGTTTTGAATGCAAAAAATCACGAAAAAGAGGCTGAGATAATCGCTTCAGCTGGTGTAAAAGGTGCTGTTACTATAGCTACAAATATGGCTGGTCGTGGTGTTGATATCCGTATAGATGATGAAGTTAGGGCTTTGGGCGGACTTTATATCATAGGAACAGAAAGACATGAAAGTAGAAGGATAGACAATCAGCTAAGAGGTAGAGCTGGTCGTCAAGGAGATCCTGGTGTTAGTAGATTTTATTTAAGCTTAGAAGATAACTTACTTAGAATTTTTGGTTCTGATAGGATTAAAGCTATCATGGACAGACTCGGTATAGAAGAGGGCGAAAGTATAGAGAGTAAGATGGTTACAAGAGCTGTTGAAAATGCTCAAAAAAAGGTAGAGAGCCTTCATTTTGAATCAAGAAAGCATCTACTTGAATACGATGATGTGGCTAACGAACAAAGAAAAACTATATACAAATATCGCGATGAATTATTGGATAAAGAATTTGATATGAGCGACAAGATAGATCAAAATAGAAGAGAATATGCTATTTTGATGCTTGAAAATGTTGATATTTTGGCTGGTGGCTTAAAAGAAGATTTTGATTTGACTAAATTATGTGCTTTTATTTTAAGTGATTGTGGAGAGAATATCGGTGAAGAAGAGCTTAAGGGGCTTGATTATGATGAATTGGTTGATAAAATAGTTCAAATTTTAACCGATAGATACAATGCTAAGATGAGCGTTGTTGACGAAGCTCAAAAAGTAGATATACAAAAGATGATTTTCTTACAAGTGCTTGATGATGCTTGGAGAGAACACTTATACCAAATGGATATGTTAAAAACAGGTATAGGACTACGTGGATATAACCAAAAAGACCCACTTACTGAATACAAAAAAGAGAGCTATAACCTATTTGTTGAACTTGTTTCAAGACTTAAAACAGAAAGTGTAAAGATACTTCAACTTTTAAGACTTAGAGAGAATAAAGAGCAAGAAAATAATGTTGACAGCATGAAATCATCAATGCAAAAAAAACAAGATGAATTAATAACTGAAAACAATGCTCAAAACACTCCTGTTAGAGAGAAAAAAATCACTAGAAACTCACCTTGCCATTGCGGCAGTGGTAAAAAATATAAAGAGTGTTGCGGTAAAAGTGGTCCTAAAAAAGGCTGGCTTGCTTGATAGATAATGATAAAGCAAAGCAAATAAGCCTTCCTAGGTATTTACTTTTTAAATACCTTAGGTTTGATAAGTCACAGCCTTTTATAACATTAAGCGCAGTGCTTGCTTTTTTAGGTGTTAGTATTGGCTTGATGGTTCTTATAGTAGCAATGGCTATAATGAACGGTTTTGATAAAGAATTTGAACGAAAATTATTTACTATGAATTACCCTTTAACCATAATAAGTGGCTTTAAGGGTAATGTCAATGATAAATTTGTAGATGAACTAAAACAAAAATTTCCAAACTTAAAATTTAGCCCATATATAAGCACTCAGGTTATATTTAAAGGACAAGAGCGACTTGATGGTGGAATTTTATTTGGCATAAACTCAAATGATGAAAAGCATATAAACTCTGTAGTAAAAGAGGCTCTTGGTGATAAAAACCTAGATGGATATGATATTTTAATAGGTAGTGGGATACAAAGCGATTTTAACTTACTTAATGGCGATAAGCTTACTTTGATATTTACAAAAGCCGATCCTAGTGGGTTTAGTCTTATTCCAAAGATGAAAAGATTTGTTGTTAAAGATAGTTTCACATCAGGACTTATAGCTTATGATAAGTCATATTCTTATACTTCTTCCAAAGCTTTGGCTAAAATTTTAGATTATCCAGATGGTGTTTATGATGGTGTTCATGTCTATTCTGATAAACCTTTTGAAGATATTGTTTTATTACAAAATGCTTTACCTTTTAGCTTCAAAGCTATTGGCTGGTGGCAACAAAATGGAAATTTCTTTTCAGCATTACAACTTGAGAAGAGGGCTTTATTTATAGTTCTTATGCTTATTATTTTGGTTGCTTCACTAAATATAGTAAGTTCACTTTTAATGACAGTTATGAATAGAAGACAAGAGATAGCATTGCTCTTGGCGCTTGGTTCGACTACAAGTGAGATTAAAAAAAGCTTTTTTTACCAAGGTCTTGTTATAGGACTTGGTGGTATTTTATTTGGTGTTTTGCTTGGTTTATTTGGTATATGGCTACTTGGAAATTTTGATATTATAAATTTACCAGCGGATGTTTATGGAAGCTCTAACTTACCATTAGAACTTTCTTTGGTTGATTTTTTTATGATAGTTGGTGGGGCTGTTGTTATAGTTGCTTTATCATCTTATTATCCAGCAAAAAAAGCTACAAAGATAAATATACTAACAACATTAAGAAATGAATAGTATTTGTTGTGATAGCAACTTTCTTTGTTAAATAATTTTTATATTAAATTTAATATTATTTTGTTATTATATTGATAAGGATTATTAAATATGCAAAACAAGGAAATATAATTATGAAAAAAATTATTACTTTAGTAGTGGCTATATTTTTTGTTGGATGCGCTACAGCATCTCATAATACAGTCCAAAAAAAACAAGAAAACATAAACCACGCTTATCACAATCATCATGATATGCCCATACACTTTACAGATGATTTTATGCATACACATAAAGAACATGTGATGAATCATGATATGATGCAAAATTTTCAATTAAGAAGTATGCCAGAGATTGAATTAAAAAGTGATATAAAAAACTCAAATGATGTAGAAAAGGCCATATTGAAAGAATTTAAAGATAAAGTTATAACGGTAGCATATATGAAATACGGAGCAAGTAGAGGTGTTGAACTTGAAATTAAAGAACCTATAAATCGTATAACATTTAGAAAACTTGGCGTTAAGATAGCTGATTTGGTTAGACAAGTAACTGATAAAGATGGTCTTATAGAGATAAATTCTAAAATAAATGGAATTCAAGTTAGTAAATTTTTATAATAATCATTGTATTTTGTTATATTTGTGATATATAACCATAATCAGTAGATATATAAGCAAATAGGCTATCAAACTTAGAATTATTATTGTTATATTTTTAGTATATTTTGTTATTTATAATAATTTTTATATTAAAGTAATTGTAATAATTTTTATTTATAAATGTAAAAAATATTTTTAAAGTATTATTTATTTCTTATATTATATAATATATAAGTTAATATATATAAAATATATATAAAATATAGCTATTTGTTATTGATTTTTTAAAAAAAATATAGTAGTATACGTGATCTAAAATCCGAAATACACAAATTCAAAAAGTAAAGAAAAAAAAAGGGGGGAGGAGCTTGATTAAAATGAAAAATAATTTTTTAATTATTTTATCACTTTTTTATATAACTTGTTTTGAAGCAAGAGCCTATCAGCAATTAAATATTAGAAATGAAAAGATAGAAGAAAATAGAAAGCTTAAAAATGAGATAGATAGGAAAATACAAAATATAGACAATCAAAAATTAGATAATATAGATATAGACTATATAAAAGAAGAAAATAAAATAAATAAAATTGATATAAAAAAACAAGATATAAGTCTAAAAAAATATTTTTAGACGGAGAACATCCTTTAAAAGAAAAGTTGCAAAAAGAAATAGAAAAATTTTTAAATGCTGAAATGAACGAAAAAAACATCTACCTAATAATAGAATATATAAATAAACGTTTAGTGGAAGATGGTTATGTTACAAGCTTTAGTTCTTTTAAAAATGGAAATGTTTATGATGGTTATCTTGAATTAGAAATAAAAGCAGGAAAAATAAACGAAATTTATTTCGAGACCAAAAAAGACAAAGGTTTTAGAGAAAGACAAGAGATTTTTTTCGCATTTCCATATTATAAAGACAAAGTTTTAAATACAAAGTATTTAGATCAAGGAATAGAAAATTTAAGTATGGGGCGAAAACAAAATCAATTAGAGATAGTTCAAAGCGATAAAGAAGGATATTCAGATATTATTATACGCCAAAAAGAGGATATTGGAAATTTTGGAATAAACTATGACAATAGCCCAATTGAAAAAGATAGAAATAAATTAGCGTTTAATTATAATGGAGGAAATATACTCCCAATAAATGATTCATTTGGAGTATCTTATTCTACAAATTTAGGAAAAGATTATACTAAAAATAAAGATGAGAATTTAAACTTTTCTTACGCAATACCATTTGGGTATTATAAATTTTCATATAATTTAGGAGTAAACAAAACACATTCAGTTGTTAAGGGAAATACGACTAATATAACAAGAGATGGTAAGGTAAAAAAACAAAAATTTAAACTATCTAGGATTATAACCAGAGGTAAGTATAATAAAATGACAGGTTATGTGTTTTTTGGCCAAAGAGAGAATGAAACCTATATAAATAATGAAAAAATTTTAATAAATAGCAAAACATATTCTACAACTGGTCTTGGTGTAAATTATTCTGATAAGTTTTTGGGTGGAAATATTTATTTAGGATTAGAATATGAAAAAGGAGTTCCTTGGTTTAGGGCAGAGGGAGATAAAAACTATAATCCTAAATTGCCTAAAAAAGAGTTTCAAAAGTATTCTTTAAATGTTGATTGGGGAAGATACTTCCTTTTACAAAACAAAGATGTTTTGGGATTTAGATCAAGTTTCTTAGGTGTGTATTCAAATGATAGATTGTTAAATATAAATAAAATGAGTATAGGAGATGATTATACAGTGAGGGGTTTTAAGGAAAATTCTATTTCGGGAGAAAAAGGTGCTTATATAAGCAATACACTTACATACTATTTCTCAGAAGAGAAACATCCATATATGCATGTTATAAATCCTTTTGTGGGTTTAGATGCAGGAACAGTAAGGGATAAAGATAATAGCTCTAGAGAAAGTATAATTGGAATGGTATACGGAGTAAAATTTCAAAAAAATGGGTTTAATGGGAGTTTAATGGTTAGCAGAGCTTTAAAAAAAGAATCAAGACACAAAAATGAGGGAAATGTGATCTCATTTAATTTTGGTCATTCATTTTAATTTAAGGAAGAGAAAATGAAATCGTCGATATTTTTTAAAAAAATTGAAAGTTTTTTAAAACAAAATTTACAAAAAATAAAAAAAGTAGCAACTGTAGCTATGGCATTTTTTTTAACTAGTATGGGTATAAGGACTTTAGCAGAAGAAAATAAAGTAGATAATATAGTAAAAAATGAAAAAAGCAAACAGTTGAAAATAGAAAGAAAAGAACGTAGAGGCCCGGTAATAATTGAGATAGAAAAACCTAATGATAAAGGTGTTTCTCATAATATTTATGATAAATTTGATATGACAGCAGATGATAGAACTGTTTTTAATAATGTTGATAAAGATACCGCTGAAGAATATCAAAGTCAACTTTTAGAACCTCCACTAATGCAAAATAGAAATTTTGATGGAGCCAAAACTGGTGCAAGTGTTATAATAAATGAAATTGTAGGTGGAAGTCCAAGCAGTTTATCTGGAAATGTTGAAGTAGCTGGAAAAAAAGCTGATTTGATCTTTGCAAATGAAAATGGAATAAAAGTAAATAATCAAAAATACATTAATGTTAATAGAGTTATTTTTGGAAATAATATAAATGATATAAAAAATCAAAAATATGAAGAAAAACATACACATTTAATAGACGAAAATACACAAAAAAGCATAACTGATACTATAGAAAAAATAAAAGAAATAGAAAAAGAAATAGAAAAACAAAAAGATAAAATCGAAAAAGAAAAAATAAAAGATATAAATAAAAATATAGAAGAGATGGAAAAGAGAATTAAAATCTCAAAAAAAGAATCAGAAATAATAAAGTCTTTAGAAAAAGAATTAAAGAAAGAGATTAAAAATTTAGAAATTCTTAAAGCTTCTGCAAGAACAGCAAATCCTTCTATGTATGAAAATAAAATTATTATCAAACCAAGCACTCAAGAAGGATATAGCTCGTTGTATTCACTTCAAAGAGTTAATAGCAAAACATTAGAAATAGACAAAAAAACAGGCGCTATCGCATCAAAGGGTCAGGATAGTTTATCTCTACCTGTAGTATATAGTCAAAAGCTTGACAGAGCAGCTCTTCCTACTATGGCAAGCACTAAGATAATACAGGAGCCATCAAAACAAGTAAAATATGTAGCCGAAGCACAAAAATTAGACACAAAGTCAGCTAATAGCACCCCTAGTATAAATTTCAATAAAAGCGAAGATGATATATCGTTAGATGACGCATCTTTCACAGGAATTTTACCAGTAGCTCTTACTAGTTTCTCTCCTGCCGAAAAAGTATATAAAACAGCAAAACAAACAAAAGATACACAAGAACCAATTGCAATCAAACCAAGATCAATAAAAATTAAATCAGATGGCGAATCTGCTGAAAATGGTTTAGAGCTTAATCAAGGCGAGGAAGCTACTGAGCCTACTCAAAATTTTACTCTTGTATCTCTTGCAAGCGCAACTACTGGTGAAAAAACAGAGAAGCTAGAAAAGCAATTAGATGACACACAATTATCAGATGAAGCAAAAACAGTAAAAACAACTAAAGCAGATAATGCATCTAATGAAAATACTTTAGAGCTTAAAAAAGCCGAAGTAGCTACTTTATCTGCTCAAAAAATTACTCCTGTGTCTGTTCCTAGTAAAACTAATACTGAGAAAAAAGTAGATACTCCTATAAAAAAATTAAACCATATAGAGGTAGCGGATACAACTAAAACGCAGTTGGAAAAAGTTGATGGAAATGACAAATCAACCTTAGTCCAGATAGCAAAAACTAATAGCAATGGAATTTCTCATAACTTATATAATGAATTTAGTATAGAATCTGATGAAAACGTATTGCTAAATAATAATAGTAGCGGTGGAAAAGTGGGAAGTAAGCTTCTAAATGGTCAACAATTTTCATCAAATAAAAATCTTGATGGAAAATCTGCAAGTTTGATTATCAATGAAGTTGGAATGAATGATAGAGGTGCTACTAAACTAGCTGGAGGACTTGAAGTCTTAGGAAAGAAATCTGATGTTATTATTGCTAACGAAAACGGAATTATCGTTAATGGTGGTCGTTTTGAAAATGTTGGCGAGCTTACATTAAGCTCAGGAAAATATCAGATGTCTGATTCAAGCGGAAAACAGCATATATTTAAGGATAATGATGGAAAGGTATTGGTTAATGCTAATACGAAAGTAGATAAGCTTTCTATTGTAGATAGTGGACAAATTGAGATATCAAAAGAAGCTACTTTGGATTCAAATCGTTTATTTTTACAAGCAAGTAAAAACCTGAAAAATCAGGGAAAAATAAAAGGTAAAGATGCAAGAGTATTATCTAAAGGAAACATAATAAACGATGGTGAGATAAACTCTAATGATGTTTTTGTTTCTGGTAAAAATTTAATAAATAAAGGAAAAATAGACTCAACTTTAAGCACAACGGTAAAAGGACGTAATTTAGAAAATTATGGAGAAATCACATCAAAAAAATATGTTGATCTAACTGCTGGAACCGGAGTTAATAAAGGAAAAGTTACTTCAAAAAATGTTAAAGCAACATTGGATGATTATCAAAATGAAGGCGTGTTGTCGGCAAAAAATAATTTAGCCATATACTCAAACGATAAGCTTATAAATAAAAATGAAATTTCAGGAAATATTGTTCAAATATCAGGGGATTATATAGAAAACACAGATGGAGCATTTATCTCAGCAAAAGATGGTCTAAAGATAGAAGGAAAAGTTTTAAGAAATGATTCATCAGCAATTGTTTCAGATAAACAATTATATATAGATGCCCAAGATGAAATTCAAAATGTTAATAAAGCTCTTGTTCATTCAAATGAAGCAGGAGTAGTAAGAGCTAAAAAAATTCTCAACGTTGGATCTCAAATTAGCTCAAAGGAAAATTTAAGACTTCAAACAAATGAACTTGAAAACACAGGAAATTTTAATTATGAAATTAAAAACGAAGGGTATAAAAAACTTTCTAAGAGTACAAATGTAAGAGAGTCAATGTGGAAAGCATGGTATAACGGATATAGTGTTGAAGTAAAAATACCAAAAGAATCTGTAAATATTGGAAATACGGCATCACTAATTCATTCTGATAAAAATATTGTTATTTCTTCATATGATAAAGGAAGAGATAGCAAAACTAAAGTATACAATAAAGACTCTAGTATAGCAGCTAAAGAAAATCTATATGTTTTAGGAGATTTAAATAACTTAACTACAACTAAAACTAGAAATTTAGAAACGATGCTTAATGATATAAAAATTACTTTAAATTGGAATACCAATTCATTGGTTAATGGAGGAATTCTTAATACAGGAAAAGATGCAGAAGAAGTTTCGTTACTAAAATTATTAAAAGATAAAGATGTTTTAAGAAAATATCAATACTGGAACTTGTTAAGAAGTATTAATGATCCAGGTTTAGATAAATTAATGAGCATAGCTTTAGGATCTGATTGGAAATCAAAAGATGAAATTCCTAATCTCTTAGATGGAGAAAAAATCGAATACTACTCTGCTGATAGTCGTGGACAAGTTTTAGCTGAGAAAAATATCTTTGTAAAGGGAGATGTTTATAATGATTCTATAAGCACAGATGAAACTTTACTAACTTGGGAAAAAAATAGGGATACAAAAAACAAAAAAGGAATTTATGAAAAAGCAGGAGAGATTAAGAATAGAAAATATAATAAATATGTGTATAGTAAAGATGCACAAGATAGCTTAAAAAAAATAGAAAAAGATAAAGAAGAGGATACACTAGGAAAAATAAAAGCCGGAAAAGATTTAGTTGTAGATGCGGAAAAATTTAATAATAAAAATTCACAAATTTTTGCCGGAAATAATCTATTTACTTCATCGAAAGATTTTAAAAACGAAGGCTCTAAAGACATCAAAACAGATATTGTTGCAAAAGGAAAAGCAAATATCCAAGCAAGAGAAAATGTAAAATTAGAACTTTCAGAGATAATTGCGGATGAAGGTTTGGATATTCAAGCCAGAAATATAGATATAGTAGGAGCTGATCTTTATTCAATAGGTGGAGATGTAAATCTTGAAGCAGAAGAAAAAGTTAATGTGGAAGATAAAATAGAAACAGATTCAGAAAAAATCATTGAAAATGAAAGAACAACTACTACCAATGAAACTACAGAATTAACAAGAGAAATACAAAGTAGTAAAGCATCTAACATCAAAGGAAAAAATGTAAATATAGCTGCAGGAGAAAAAGCAAAAATAAAAGGAAGCAACATCAAAGCTGAAGAAAAAGCAAGAATAAGTGCAAAAGATGTTGATATACAATCAAGCAAAACAAAAGATATAGAAAAAATAACCAATCAAACAGGCGGAAAATATAAATCTGGATTACCTGAGTTAGCTGCATTTAAAAATAAAGATACCGAAAAAACAACTCAAAATGCTAGTAAAATTCAAGCAAAAAATGTAGAGATAGAAGCTGAAAAGGATATAAACGTAAAGGGAAGTGACATAGTAGCTAAGGAGAATATAGGCTTAAAAGCAGGTGGAAAAATTAACATAGAAGATGCAAAAGAAGAAGAAAAAACTAACGAAAGTGCTTCTAGTATGGGGTTGGTGGGTTCAACTTACTACAAAAAAGCAGAGGAAAAAGGAAGCTCAAGAGCTAGTAATATAATTGCAGGTGGAAAAGTAAATATACAAGCGGAAGAAGATGTTGATGTTACCGGTTCTAATATCAAAGGCTCAGGTGGAGATATAGTCTCGAAAAAGAAAAAAGTTAATTTTAATGCTGTAGAAGAAACACATAAAGTAACAGAGACGGAAACATCTATTGGATTTGTTGGTTCTGCTTCAGCCGGAATTGGAGATTTGGGAGTAAAAGCCGAATTTGATAGTGCTCATAATAAATCGAGTACAGAAATTATAAACAATTATGCCCCTAAAAAAGGATTAAGTAGCAAACCAGGTCAGTCTAAATTATCTAGTCTTGCAAATGGAGAAATTGGATTAAAAATTTCAAATAACAAAATAGAGACGGAAGATAAAAAATGGAAAAATGGAACTCTGGAAGCTAGTGAAGGTAGCTTCAATATAAAAGGAAAAGAGCAAGTTGATATCGGTGGAACCGATATAATAACTAAAAAGCGTTTGGATATTACAGCAGAAAAAGTAGAGTCCAAGGTTTATAAAGATACTCATAAAGAAAAAACTACTGGATTTAGTCTTACAGGAAAACAAAGTTTAGGTGCTACAAGTAGTATATTGGATGCTATGAATAGCTCAAAAGAGATTACAGAAGATGCTATGAAGGGTCAATTAAATCAAGGCTTGGCAGGATTAAAAGCCGCAGGAGCTGTTACTAACTTATTGTTTAATGATACAATAGGAGGCAATTCTAAGCAAGAATTAGGATTTAATTATACAGATTCTAATAAAGAAGTTACTAAAGATAAAAAATCCAAAATAAAAGCAGGAGAGGGTATATCTATAACAGCTACTGAGGAAGATGTTAATTTAAATAATGTAGATATAGAAAGCAAAGGAGATGTTGATTTAACTGCAAAACGTGATGTTAATGTTGCTGGTGGAAAAATAGAAGAAAAATCAACTAATAATAATTTTTCCGCAGAAATTCATGCTCAACAAACAGCTGGAGTTAGTGCTATATTTGGTTCTAATGTTCAAGCTGGGGGCGGAGCTTCATTTGACTATGAACGTGGTAGCGAAGAATCATTAACGCATAGCAACTCAAGAATAAAAGGTAAAAATGTAAGAATAAATGCTGGAAGAGATGTTAATGTTAAGGGTGCGGAGATTAGAGCTGATAAAAAAGCAAAAGTTAAAGCAGAGAGAGACCTTAATGTTGAAAGCCCAATAGATACATATAATACTTCAAAAATAAAAAGCAATGCTTCAGCAACATTGTCAGCAGGATTGGGAAGTAATACAATTGGTGCGGGAAATGTTAGTGCTTCAGCTGGAGGCGGACATATCTATGGTAATGGAGAAAAAATTTCAGGAAGATCTAGTATAACTGCAGGTGAAGAATTTGAAGCAGAAGTAGGGAATAATCTTAATTTAGACTCAGCAACTATTGGAAGTGATACAAAAAAAGGTTCATTAAAAGTTGATGGAGAGACAAAAATAACAGAAAGAGTATTAAAAGAGCAAGCCGGTGGAGCAATTGTTGGAATTTCAGGTGGAATAACTGGAGAAATTGGAGCAGATGTTGAAATTGGAGATAAGAAAGATAAACAAGTTGCTCAAAATTCTATAATAAGTCTAGAAAAAGAAAATATATCTTCTAACAAGATAAGCTTGAATGGTCAAAAAACAGAAACAGATAGTTTAAGAACAGACAAGAAAGAAGAACAAGAGACACTAAAAGATGTGTTTGAGAAGGGTGGTAGTGCAAGTCTAAGTTTTTCTGTTAAAGATACTAAAAAACTTCTAGGAAGTGCAAAACCGAGATCTAAGAGAAGCACACAAGAAAATGGACAAAAATCTCGAAGTGATTATGAAGATATAAGTAGTGCTTTTTCGAGTAGAAATGAAGCAGAAAGCAAAAGAGCACAAGAAAGAATAGATGATTCTTCTTCAAGTGAATCAACTAAAGAACCAATCTATGCACAAATAGATCGATCTAAAAAGACACCAAAAGTTGAGTCAGAAGCAGATAGACAAGCTAGAATAGCTCAAGAAAATACACAAAAATATGGACCAAAAGAAAGTGTAGTAAGCCCTGATAACGCTACTTACATGACTATTCAAAGAAAAGGAAGAGCTGAAGAAATAGCTAATAAAGCACAAAGAGAGCTACCAAAACTTCCTAGTGAAGATGTTAAAGCACGAAAATCTTTAGACTTAGAAACTACTAGAGAAAAAATATATGAAGATCCGTATAGCATTATTTCAAATAAAAATGAAATAGAAAACAAGAGGGTTAAGGAGAGCGATTACGAAGATTTAGATAAAATCAGAGAGTTCTTATCGCCAAATCAAAAAAGATCACAAGAAACTTTATCTAGAAAAGCAGAATCAACTAAAGAACCAATCTATGCACAAATAGATCGATCTAAAAAGACACCAAAAGTTGAGTCAGAAGCAGATAGACAAGCTAGAATAGCTCAAGAAAATACACAAAAATATGGTCCAAAAGAAAGCGTAGTAAATCCTGATAATGATTTATATGCGACTATCCAAAGAAGAGGAAAAGCAGAAGAAATAGCTAACAAAGCAAAAAGAGAACTGCTAAAACTTCCAGGAGAAGAAGCTAAATCACGCAAATCTTTAGAAGCAGAAGTTTCAAGAGAGAAAATTTATGAAGATCTAGACAGCATCCTTCCAAGAAAAAATGAGGTAGAAAAAATTCAAGAAAGCGATTATGAGGATTTAGATAAAATCAGAGAGTTCTTATCGCCAAATCAAAAAAGATCACAAGAAACTTTATCTAGAAAAGCAGAATCAACTAAAGAACCAATCTACGCACAAATAGATCCATCTAAGAAAAAAGTAAAAGTAGAAACAGAAGCAGAGAGACAAGCTAGAGTAGATCAAGAAAATACACAAAAATATGGACCAAAAGAAAGTGTAGTAAGCCCTGATAACGCTACTTACATGACTATTCAAAGAAAAGGAAGAGCTGAAGAAATAGCTAATAAAGCACAAAGAGAGCTACCAAAACTTCCTAGTGAAGATGTTAAAACACAAAAATCTTTAGATGTAGAAACTACTAGAGAAAAAATATATGAAGATCCGTATAGCATTATTTCAAATAAAAATGAAATAGAAAACAAGAGGGTTAAGGAAAGCGATTACGAAGATTTAGATAAAATCAGAAATGAGCTAAAAAATATAAAATATAAAATGGCTGATGATGTAGATTTTGGTGCATTTAAAGGTGAGGTAGAAGGTAAAAAATACAAGACAGATGATTCAGATTTTGATAAATCTAATAAATTTGAAGAAATTTCGTTGGCTGATGAAGAAAAAGCGCCGATTGCTAATAAACCAAAATCTGAATATCACGGATTGATAGAAGGAGCTGGCAGTGGAGTTACAAAAGACAATGTATTTAATGAAAAATATGTAACTATAAACGATAAAATAGTTGCTATTACAAATACAAACTATACTCCAAAACAATTAAGTGCAGAAGAGAGAAATAGAAGATTTGATGAAGTTAAGAAAAAAGCTGAAAAATTAAATCCTCATAAAGAGGCTGTAAAAAAGCTTAAAAAAATAGCAAATGATTCAAATAATATTCCAAAAGAAGCTCTTATTTCTAAATTGAATGAATTAAGAGATGGATATAATAACGATCAAGTCATTGAGCTAGTAACTAAGTCTGCGCAAGAAAACAGTAAAATAGTTGTGCCAGATACTTTTGATGTAAATAAACTGACTGCTAATGAGAAAAATGAGATAGGAAAAGTGTTTAACAAAACTCCTCTTGGCGATGGATATAAAGAATTTAGAAAAGATGTAGATCAAAAAATTTACGAAAATCTAAAAGAAAATCCTAGATTTAATGAGCTTATGAATGATAATTTAAGTGGAAATCAAGAAAAACTAAAAGAGCTATTTAAAATTGTTTCTGAAAGCAAAAAAGATGCATTTAAACAAATCGGAGGAATAGATATTCCAACACCTAAATTGGAATTATTGTCTTCATCTAAAAAGCATAAACATATTCATGGAGATTACGATGGAGATTTAGTAAGAATGAATGATGTTGCTCCAATTCCATCAAAGGAAAAATTAGCACAAAATAAAGAATTACTAAATACAATGATACATGAATTAACACATCATGATCAGGCATATTTGGCTGAAAATAGAAATAATGCAAATTTAAGAAAAGATTTAAAAATAGATGCTGATATGTTCTCTCTAAATCAAAATCTTTATGTTCAAAAGGGAGAAAACTATAAGAAGCAACCACTAGAGAGTGATGCATTTAATGCAGGAGATAGCTTAAGTGATAGATTGATTAAAGATGTGTATAAAGATAACTCATCTAGTTTCGGCAACACTGACTATAAACCTAAAAAAATAAGCGAAAAAGAAAAGAAAAAGCTTGAGAAAAAAGCCAAGAAAAACAATAAATCAGAATTTACTGACACATATACTAAGTTTAGGAAAAATGCAGATACTAAGTTATTAGAAAACCTTTCTGCTGACCCTCAATTTAAGAAATTGATGAGTAGTGAAATTAATGGAAATCCTGAAAAAGTAAAAGAATTGGTTGACATCGTATCAAGAGCTAAGAAAAATTCTTTAGAGCAATTGGGTGAAACTAATATACCAAAATCAGAATTAGTTTTAAAAGAAGCTGTACCTAACACTTCAAAAGCTTCAAACAAACAACAACAAAATACTGAAATATTAAATAATATATTAAAACAGTATACATATAAGTTCTCAGAGGCTAATGGTGAAAATCTTGTAAAGAAAATAAGTGAGCAAAAAACAGATAAGATCAATGATGGAATAGGAAATACAAAATATGTTCCTGAGAAATTATCAAAACAAGAAAAAGATAAACTATTTAAAGAAGCTAAAGAAAAAGCTAAAAATAGAGACCAAGCAAAAGAAGCAGAGGCTAAATTAGCTCTATTGGCAAAAAATTCTAAAAATCTTCCAAAAGAACATTTATTAAAAGCTGTAAATGAAATTGCATACGGACTAGGTATGCAAGATTCAGTAGAATTGATAAAGAAATCTTCCGAGACAGGACTAAAAATAAATAGACCGGTTGTTATAGAGGGATTTGAGGGTAAAAATGTTAAGAATATGGGAGAAGTTCTAAAGAATATCAAATTTGATGAAAGTTATATTAAAGCTAGAGAAGAAATCAACAAAAAAATA
The DNA here is from genome assembly GCF_002022005.1 of Campylobacter pinnipediorum subsp. caledonicus. Lineage (NCBI taxonomy): Bacteria > Pseudomonadati > Campylobacterota > Epsilonproteobacteria > Campylobacterales > Campylobacteraceae > Campylobacter > Campylobacter pinnipediorum. The sequence continues at coordinate 1,458,235 of NZ_CP017258.1, read as the reverse complement.
GTAGAAAAACTTGATTCAAGTAAAGAATTCCATGATCTAATGAAAGAAAAACTTTCTGGAAATGAAGAAGGAATAAAAAAATTATTTGATATGGTTGAAAGCGCTAAAAGAGAATCTTTAAAAGAGGTAACTGGAATTAAAGGTAAAAAAGCAACATTGGAACTAAATAAAGAAAATGGACCATTATCTATGAAACAAGGATATTATAGTGATAATGAGGTTCATATGAACGCAACTCCTATTATTAGTTTCTTAAGAACTAAAAAACAAAACAATAAGGAAATTTTAGATACTATAGTTCATGAATTAACCCATCATGATCAAGCTCAAATAACAGGAAATAAAAACAAAAAATTGCCAGATGCAATTAAGGCAGATGCTGATTTATTGTCATTAAATGAAAGTTATTATATTAACTCAGATTTAAAAAATTTCTCAGCATATAAAAACCAACCTCTAGAAAGAGAGGCTTTTATATCAGGACATAAATTAGGAGAACAATTAAGTAAGTTGGTAGATAAAGGTTATACAGGAGATAAAACTGAGGTAAAAGAAATTAAAAATATCGAACATTTACCAAATAAAATAAATAACCTAGAAACCAAAAAATCTGCAAAAGCTGAGTTGGGTGATAGTGCTTTAATCTATGGATTAAAATATGGAAGACAAGAGCTAATTGGAAAAGCTAATGAAGCAGATAAAGAGGGTAAAAACCCAACCTTGGCTGATAGTTATATAGGAAAGCTAAACTTAGGATTTGAATTCGCAAACTTAACAGATTTCGCTAAAAAGTTAAATAAAGGCGAAGTGACAGATGCAGATATAGCAGATATAGCAAACTTTCAAGATCCAGGTGCAGCGCATGCTAGAAAAACTGAGTCAAGAAGTAGAATAAATGCTGCTAATTCAGATGATAATAAAAAAATCATGACTGAATTACTAAAAAATGAAAAAGCAGTAGATTCTCTAAAGAAAGTTGGAGAACTTAGTGAAAAAGTTGATAATGTTTTTACAGAGATGAGAAAGAATGAATTTTTAGATTTGGATAATCCAAAAGAGTCTTCACGTTTCACTGATGAACAAAACAAACAAATTAGAGATTATAATAATCTTCAAAACGAGTTAAATAATGCTAGAATGGATTTCTTTACAGAAAAGACAAAACTTATAGCAAAAGAAACTTTAGAAAGAGGCGGAAAGTTATATTTCGCATTGGATGGATTAGCAACAGATAGTACTAGCTTTACTAAAAATACAAAAATAGATATGGATCGCTTAAAAGATTTATTTGATGAAAAAAATCCTTACTATAATGCGGTTACATCAAGAGAGTTAAGATATCTATATGAAAATTATAAAGATAATCCAAACTTGAAATTTACAATAAAAGACCATGTAATCGAGAATCCATTAAAGACACTTGAGATTAAGCCTTCTGGTGAAGAAGCTAGTAAGAAAAATGTTCAAAATTTTGAGAAGAGATTTCTTCCAGAATTAAAAAATCCATTTGCTAAAAAAGCAAATACTAAAAATGAAATAGATGGTAATAAACAAGCATTACAAAGTGATGTGTCAGGTTTCGGCAACACTGACTATAAACCTAAAAAAATAAGCGAAAAAGAAAAGAAAAAGCTTGAGAAAAAAGCCAAGAAAAACAATAAATCAGAATTTACTGACACATATACTAAGTTTAGGAAAAATGCAGATACTAAGTTATTAGAAAACCTTTCTGCTGACCCTCAATTTAAGAAATTGATGAGTAGTGAAATTAATGGAAATCCTGAAAAAGTAAAAGAATTGGTTGACATCGTATCAAGAGCTAAGAAAAATTCTTTAGAGCAATTGGGTGAAACTAATATACCAAAATCAGAATTAGTTTTAAAAGAAGCTGTACCTAACACTTCAAAAGCTTCAAACAAACAACAACAAAATACTGAAATATTAAATAATATATTAAAACAGTATACATATAAGTTCTCAGAGGCTAATGGTGAAAATCTTGTAAAGAAAATAAGTGAGCAAAAAACAGATAAGATCAATGATGGAATAGGAAATACAAAATATGTTCCTGAGAAATTATCAAAACAAGAAAAAGATAAACTATTTAAAGAAGCTAAAGAAAAAGCTAAAAATAGAGACCAAGCAAAAGAAGCAGAGGCTAAATTAGCTCTATTGGCAAAAAATTCTAAAAATCTTCCAAAAGAACATTTATTAAAAGCTGTAAATGAAATTGCATACGGACTAGGTATGCAAGATTCAGTAGAATTGATAAAGAAATCTTCCGAGACAGGACTAAAAATAAATAGACCGGTTGTTATAGAGGGATTTGAGGGTAAAAATGTTAAGAATATGGGAGAAGTTCTAAAGAATATCAAATTTGATGAAAGTTATATTAAAGCTAGAGAAGAAATCAACAAAAAAATAGTAGAAAAACTTGATTCAAGTAAAGAATTCCATGATCTAATGAAAGAAAAACTTTCTGGAAATGAAGAAGGAATAAAAAAATTATTTGATATGGTTGAAAGCGCTAAAAGAGAATCTTTAAAAGAGGTAACTGGAATTAAAGGTAAAAAAGCAACATTGGAACTAAATAAAGAAAATGGACCATTATCTATGAAACAAGGATATTATAGTGATAATGAGGTTCATATGAACGCAACTCCTATTATTAGTTTCTTAAGAACTAAAAAACAAAACAATAAGGAAATTTTAGATACTATAGTTCATGAATTAACCCATCATGATCAAGCTCAAATAACAGGAAATAAAAACAAAAAATTGCCAGATGCAATTAAGGCAGATGCTGATTTATTGTCATTAAATGAAAGTTATTATATTAACTCAGATTTAAAAAATTTCTCAGCATATAAAAACCAACCTCTAGAAAGAGAGGCTTTTATATCAGGACATAAATTAGGAGAACAATTAAGTAAGTTGGTAGATAAAGGTTATACAGGAGATAAAACTGAGGTAAAAGAAATTAAAAATATCGAACATTTACCAAATAAAATAAATAACCTAGAAACCAAAAAATCTGCAAAAGCTGAGTTGGGTGATAGTGCTTTAATCTATGGATTAAAATATGGAAGACAAGAGCTAATTGGAAAAGCTAATGAAGCAGATAAAGAGGGTAAAAACCCAACCTTGGCTGATAGTTATATAGGAAAGCTAAACTTAGGATTTGAATTCGCAAACTTAACAGATTTCGCTAAAAAGTTAAATAAAGGCGAAGTGACAGATGCAGATATAGCAGATATAGCAAACTTTCAAGATCCAGGTGCAGCGCATGCTAGAAAAACTGAGTCAAGAAGTAGAATAAATGCTGCTAATTCAGATGATAATAAAAAAATCATGACTGAATTACTAAAAAATGAAAAAGCAGTAGATTCTCTAAAGAAAGTTGGAGAACTTAGTGAAAAAGTTGATAATGTTTTTACAGAGATGAGAAAGAATGAATTTTTAGATTTGGATAATCCAAAAGAGTCTTCACGTTTCACTGATGAACAAAACAAACAAATTAGAGATTATAATAATCTTCAAAACGAGTTAAATAATGCTAGAATGGATTTCTTTACAGAAAAGACAAAACTTATAGCAAAAGAAACTTTAGAAAGAGGCGGAAAGTTATATTTCGCATTGGATGGATTAGCAACAGATAGTACTAGCTTTACTAAAAATACAAAAATAGATATGGATCGCTTAAAAGATTTATTTGATGAAAAAAATCCTTACTATAATGCGGTTACATCAAGAGAGTTAAGATATCTATATGAAAATTATAAAGATAATCCAAACTTGAAATTTACAATAAAAGACCATGTAATCGAGAATCCATTAAAGACACTTGAGATTAAGCCTTCTGGTGAAGAAGCTAGTAAGAAAAATGTTCAAAATTTTGAGAAGAGATTTCTTCCAGAATTAAAAAATCCATTTGCTAAAAAAGCAAATACTAAAAATGAAATAGATGGTAATAAACAAGCATTACAAAGTGATGTGTCAGGTTTCGGCAACACTGACTATAAACCTAAAAAAATAAGCGAAAAAGAAAAGAAAAAGCTTGAGAAAAAAGCCAAGAAAAACAATAAATCAGAATTTACTGACACATATACTAAGTTTAGGAAAAATGCAGATACTAAGTTATTAGAAAACCTTTCTGCTGACCCTCAATTTAAGAAATTGATGAGTAGTGAAATTAATGGAAATCCTGAAAAAGTAAAAGAATTGGTTGACATCGTATCAAGAGCTAAGAAAAATTCTTTAGAGCAATTGGGTGAAACTAATATACCAAAATCAGAATTAGTTTTAAAAGAAGCTGTACCTAACACTTCAAAAGCTTCAAACAAACAACAACAAAATACTGAAATATTAAATAATATATTAAAACAGTATACATATAAGTTCTCAGAGGCTAATGGTGAAAATCTTGTAAAGAAAATAAGTGAGCAAAAAACAGATAAGATCAATGATGGAATAGGAAATACAAAATATGTTCCTGAGAAATTATCAAAACAAGAAAAAGATAAACTATTTAAAGAAGCTAAAGAAAAAGCTAAAAATAGAGACCAAGCAAAAGAAGCAGAGGCTAAATTAGCTCTATTGGCAAAAAATTCTAAAAATCTTCCAAAAGAACATTTATTAAAAGCTGTAAATGAAATTGCATACGGACTAGGTATGCAAGATTCAGTAGAATTGATAAAGAAATCTTCCGAGACAGGACTAAAAATAAATAGACCGGTTGTTATAGAGGGATTTGAGGGTAAAAATGTTAAGAATATGGGAGAAGTTCTAAAGAATATCAAATTTGATGAAAGTTATATTAAAGCTAGAGAAGAAATCAACAAAAAAATAGTAGAAAAACTTGATTCAAGTAAAGAATTCCATGATCTAATGAAAGAAAAACTTTCTGGAAATGAAGAAGGAATAAAAAAATTATTTGATATGGTTGAAAGCGCTAAAAGAGAATCTTTAAAAGAGGTAACTGGAATTAAAGGTAAAAAAGCAACATTGGAACTAAATAAAGAAAATGGACCATTATCTATGAAACAAGGATATTATAGTGATAATGAGGTTCATATGAACGCAACTCCTATTATTAGTTTCTTAAGAACTAAAAAACAAAACAATAAGGAAATTTTAGATACTATAGTTCATGAATTAACCCATCATGATCAAGCTCAAATAACAGGAAATAAAAACAAAAAATTGCCAGATGCAATTAAGGCAGATGCTGATTTATTGTCATTAAATGAAAGTTATTATATTAACTCAGATTTAAAAAATTTCTCAGCATATAAAAACCAACCTCTAGAAAGAGAGGCTTTTATATCAGGACATAAATTAGGAGAACAATTAAGTAAGTTGGTAGATAAAGGTTATACAGGAGATAAAACTGAGGTAAAAGAAATTAAAAATATCGAACATTTACCAAATAAAATAAATAACCTAGAAACCAAAAAATCTGCAAAAGCTGAGTTGGGTGATAGTGCTTTAATCTATGGATTAAAATATGGAAGACAAGAGCTAATTGGAAAAGCTAATGAAGCAGATAAAGAGGGTAAAAACCCAACCTTGGCTGATAGTTATATAGGAAAGCTAAACTTAGGATTTGAATTCGCAAACTTAACAGATTTCGCTAAAAAGTTAAATAAAGGCGAAGTGACAGATGCAGATATAGCAGATATAGCAAACTTTCAAGATCCAGGTGCAGCGCATGCTAGAAAAACTGAGTCAAGAAGTAGAATAAATGCTGCTAATTCAGATGATAATAAAAAAATCATGACTGAATTACTAAAAAATGAAAAAGCAGTAGATTCTCTAAAGAAAGTTGGAGAACTTAGTGAAAAAGTTGATAATGTTTTTACAGAGATGAGAAAGAATGAATTTTTAGATTTGGATAATCCAAAAGAGTCTTCACGTTTCACTGATGAACAAAACAAACAAATTAGAGATTATAATAATCTTCAAAACGAGTTAAATAATGCTAGAATGGATTTCTTTACAGAAAAGACAAAACTTATAGCAAAAGAAACTTTAGAAAGAGGCGGAAAGTTATATTTCGCATTGGATGGATTAGCAACAGATAGTACTAGCTTTACTAAAAATACAAAAATAGATATGGATCGCTTAAAAGATTTATTTGATGAAAAAAATCCTTACTATAATGCGGTTACATCAAGAGAGTTAAGATATCTATATGAAAATTATAAAGATAATCCAAACTTGAAATTTACAATAAAAGACCATGTAATCGAGAATCCATTAAAGACACTTGAGATTAAGCCTTCTAAGTAGTTGATTTAAACATTATAATGTTTTATATGTAGGAAATAAGAAATATTTCTTATTTCCTCATTATATATCAATAGCTACTAATTACTTAAATAATTTTTTATAAAAATATTTAAATTTTACTACTATACTTATAAAATATTTTCTTTTGATAATGTTTTTTTATTTTATGTCTTGTAAAACTATATTTACACTTTTTTATAATATAAATTTTTGTATGAGTGCTTTTAATATATTCCTATGATAATATGGTTTAAATTGTGCTATAAATCCCATTTCTTTGCATTTTTTACGGGATGTAGTGATTTGATATTTAAATATGCAGGCTAATAACTAGTAGTAAGTAAATTATTATTTTAAAACAAATTTCTTATGACATTATTAAAAAATAAAGTTTAAGTATTTTTGTTATTGTTAAGATTTTCAATTTTTAAAAAGCAAATATAATTTTTGGTAAGCCCTTAAAAAAGGGCTTGTTTTTTATTTTAAAGCGTCTTTTGCGTTATTAGCGAGCGTTTGGAATGCTTTTGCATCATTCATAGCTAAATCAGCTAAAATTTTTCTATCAAGCTCAATACCTGCTTTCTTTAAGCCACTTATAAATCTTGAGTAGCTTATATCGTTAAGTCTGCAAGCAGCATTTATACGAACTATCCATAAACGACGGAAATCTCTCTTCTTCTGACGTCTATCGCGGTATGCATAAACTAAACTTCTTTCAAGTTGTTCTTTAGCTTTTCTAAAGTGTTTGTGTCTCGCGCTGAAAAAACCACGCGCAAGTTTTAAAACTTTTTTATGGCGTCTTCTTCTTACTACGCCTGTTTTTACTCTTGCCATATTTATCCTTTTACAAATCGGCGCCCATTTTAAGGGTCTTTCCCTAAAACATATAAAATTTAGGGGAGTTTTGAATGACTTTTGTCAAAAACTTTAGCTAATTGCTAGTATCAAACTCCTAGCATCTTCTTAACTGCTTTGACATTTGTGCTGTCCACATATTGTGGTTGGCGCAAATCTCTCATACGCTTACTTGGTTTTTTTGTCAAGATATGGCTTCTAAAAGCAGAGCCTCTTTTTATCTTGTTTTTACCCACTTTAAAGCGTTTAGCAGCACCGCGAACGGTTTTCATTTTTGGCATACTAAATCCTTTAGTGTATTTTATGCTGTTTGTAGCATAAGGGATGGATTATACCAAAATATTTCTTTAATAAATTTAAATCTAATATCTTGCGTCAGATAAAACTATGGCGCATAAAACATTTACGCCATTTTTTTCTAAAAAATTCTTAGCTTCCATTATAGTAGAGCCAGTGGTAACTATATCGTCTATGAGTATTACTGGATTTTTTATATTTTTTAAGAGTTTAAAATTTCTTGGATTATTTTTACGAAATTTTAAATCTTTCCCACTATAAGTTATATTGTTTGTTGAATGTAAAGTATGAAACAAGGGCTTGATTTGTTTGGATTTTAAACTTTTTGCAAGTATGGCTGTATGTGAGTATCCATCGGTATTTTTGTCATCTATGGGTATTGCGTTTATTATTATTTTTGGGTTAAAATTTATAGTAAATTTTTTAAAACTAAGTTTTGCTAGTTCATTAAAGATATATCTTCCGTGAATTTTATGTTTTGAGGTAATTAAATCTTTTATTTCAGAATAGTTGTAAAAGCTATAAATTTTAAAGCCATTTATTTCTCTTATATTTGTAGTTGGATTGCTTAGAATTTTTGAGCAAACTTTACAAAATGTAAAGATAGTAAATGCGCCACATTTAAAGCAACGCATTTAAAATTTTGTTATAATGTTTGCTGTTTTTATTGCTGCTTGTTTTACTAAAAGACCTACAAAAAAATCAAACTCATCAGAGTTTCTGATTTTTAGATTTTTAACATATTGTTTTGTGTTTATATTAAAATCTTTATTGAAATTTATATTAGAAATATTTAGCTTAGCTTCAAGTTTTCCATCTAAAGTCTGATTTGTTCTATCATAAAAGCCATCTGTTTTGTTGAATGTAAAGTCTAATCTATATGTATATGGAGATGTTTGAGTTTCAACCACCATTATACCGCGAGAGTTGAGTTCTTGCTTTAAAAACATATAATAAAGTGCCTCCAAAGATGGACTTGAATCAAGTGCTGTTATCTTGCCTTTTCTTTTTGTATAAGAAAAAACAGAAGCATCTTTTCTGCCATCTACAATTCTATGTAAAAAAACTTTTTTAAGCCCCACATTTGTATCAACCAAATTTTTGCGCAAACAGTATTTTATAGCTATGTCGCTTGAATATTCGGCTCCGTTTATCAGCACTCTTCTTGTTCCGACAGAATTTTCTTTTGTGCAATCAACTTTTATTCTCATTATATCTTTAAATAGTGTTTCATCTTTGCTTGCTATTTGAAAATATTTATCTTCAATTTCATTTGTGCTAAATGGATTTAAACTAGCACAACCATAAAAAAACATTGCCATTAAAAAATATAAAAATACAGATTTGATTTTTAGCATTTATTATCCTTTAATCTATCTTTAAAACGCTAAGGAATGCCTCTTGTGGTAAATGAACTTTACCGATAGCTTTCATTCTTTTTTTACCTTCTTTTTGCTTTTCAAGAAGTTTTCTTTTTCTTGTTATGTCTCCACCGTAGCATTTTGCTGTTACATTTTTGCCCATTGATTTTACATTTTCTCTTGCTATGACCTTGTTTCCTATACTGGCTTGTATAGCCACTTCAAAAAGTTGGCGTGGAACTATCTCTTTCATAGCTTTTACAAAATCTCTTCCTTTTGTTGTTGCTTTGCTTTCAGGCACGATTATGGATAGTGCATCAACTATCTCTCCAGCAACTCTTACATCTAGTTTTACAAGATCCCCAGCTCTATATTCGCTTGGTTCATAGTCAAAACTAGCATACCCTTTTGTAGCCGATTTTAGCTTGTCATAAAAATCCATCACAATCTCATTCATAGGAATATCGTATTCTAATAAAACTCTTTCAGGCGTTATATAATCCATCTTTGTCTGAACGCCTCTTCTGTTGTTTAAAAGGGTTATGATATTTCCTAAAAAATCAGTAGGTGTTATAATTGTTGATTTTACATAGGGTTCTTTTATCTGTTCTATTTTATTTACAGCCGGCAGTTCACTTGGATTTTGTATTTTTAGTATTGTGCCATCGGTTTGAACTATTTCATAAGTAACAGTTGGAGCTGTAGCTATAAGATCAAGTCCAAATTCTCTTTCAAGTCTTTCTTTGATAACTTCCATATGCAAAAGTCCCAAAAAGCCAACCCTAAATCCAAAACCAAGTGCTATCGATGTTTCTGGTTCATAGCTTATTGAGCTGTCATTTAGTTTTAGCTTGTCAAGCGCATCTCTGAGGTCTTCAAATTTATCTGTATCTATTGGATAAATTCCTGCAAAGACAAATGGTTTTGCTCTTTCAAATCCACCAACTGGCTCTTTTGTTGGATTTTTTGACATAGTTATGGTATCACCAACCTGAACATCGCTAACATTTTTAAGCCCTAAAATAACAATGCCAACCTCGCCGGCATTTAAAGAAGTAGTTTTTATAGGTGCTATTGGATTTGGATACATTAGATCTAAAACTGTATGCTTTTTATTTGTTCCCATAACAAGAATTTCATCATTTTTTGAAATCTTACCATCGTATACTCTAACTAATGCCAAGGCTCCAAGGTAGTTATCAAACCAGCTATCATATATAAGTGCTTTTGTAGGTAAAACCTCATCTGTAACTGGAGCTGGTATTCTTGAAACTATTGCTTCAAGCAAATCGCTTATGCCTATGCCTGATTTTGCACTTACTTCTATTGCATTTGTGCAATCAAGCCCTATTATGTGTTCTATCTCATCTTTTACTCGTTCAGGATCTGCTGCCGGTAGGTCTATTTTATTTATTACTGGTATTATTTCAAGATTATGTTCAAGTGCTATATATACATTTGCAATAGTCTGTGCTTCAACACCTTGTGAAGCATCTACAACCAAAAGAGCACCCTCACAACTTGCTAAACTTCTGCTTACCTCGTAGCTAAAGTCAACGTGTCCAGGAGTGTCTATTAGATTTAGTATAAATTCGCCATCTTTGTTCTTATAATTAAGTCTTACACTTTGTGCTTTTATTGTTATTCCACGTTCTTTTTCTATGTCCATTGTGTCCATTATTTGAGAGCTCATTTGTCTATCGCTAACGGCTCCGCATTCTTGGATAAGTCTATCTGCAAGTGTGCTTTTTCCGTGATCTATATGTGCTATAATACTAAAATTTCTTATATTTTTCATATACCTACTTTTTTATTTTATTTTTATCTTTTATATTGCCAAAAAATCATTTAAAAAAGCATAAAGTTCAAAAATAGAATTTATACAGATAGTTTGGCAAATATGAATTTTAAAATTAGCTTATTTTAAACTCTTCAAGTTTATACTTGCTTTTGATTACTTTTTTTGTAGCTCTTATGCCATGAGCTGTTCCTATAACAAGTAGTTTTGAGTTTGTTCCTATTAGGGTATCTCCATTTGGCATCGCTGTAAATTTATTGTTTGTATCTAAAATTCCAACAACATCACAACCAGTTATATTTCTTAGGTTTGTCTCTTTTAGTCTTTTAAATCTAAGCCAAGAGTATTCAGGAACTAAAATTTCTTCTATATCTATAGGAGAATCTTTTTTGTATAGAAAATGCTCTAATAAGTTTTCCATATCAGGTCTAACGCTCATGGCACTTAGCCTTTGTGCTACTAGTTTTGATGGGCTTACTACACTGTTTGCACCAAGTTTTTTAAGTCTTTCTGTGTCGTCTTCATTGTCAGAGTTTGTCATTATAAAGTATGGTCTTTTTCTATTTATCTCTTTTTCGTAAAGTCTTACAGATGCTATAAGTGCTATATTATCGGCAATGTTGGAACTTATGGCTATAACACCTTTTGCGCTTGAAAGATGAGTTTTTAAAAATGCTAATTGCGTGTGCGGCGCAGCTTTTATGTAGTATGGATACTTGTATTTTTGAGCAAGTTCCGGTAGGTCTTCTCTGTTATCAACAACTACAAATGGTATATGATTTTCACGAAATTGAGCGCTAAGTTCTATTGTATATAAATTGTGATAACAAATAACAAAATGATTTTTAAGCCTAGCGATTTTATAAAGCATATGACTCTCCTTTATAATAGCTAACAATGAGCCTTTTTTAAATACCTCTACAACAACCCCTATAGAAAATGTAAAAACCGCAAAACCAAGCAAAATAAAAACTATCGTAAATATTCTACCTTTTACGGAAATAGGTGCCACCTCTGTAAATCCAACAGTTGTAAAAGTCATACCCGCTTGATAAATTCCATCTATCAATGAAAAATCATCTATAAATACATATCCTAATGAGCCAAACATCATCATTAAGACAACTGAGATTAGCGGAATTCTAAAAGGTTTTAGTTGTTCATATAACTCTGTATTTAAATTTATTTCTGGTTTTGAGGATGTAGACCAGTTGAGGAATTTTTTAAGCTTCGTTAAAAAAAGCATAAATTCCTCTTTAGTGTTTCATAGATTTTAATCCTAGTTTGACTGCTTTTTCATTGTTCTTAAAGTAGAAGCAGCAACTTTAATCTTTCTAGTTGTACCATCTTCAAGAGTAACACGGATAGTTCTAAGATTTGGTAAAAATCTTCTCTTTGTTTTGTTATTGGCGTGGCTAACATTGTTACCAACCATAGGACCTTTTCCTGTAATATCACATCTTCTTGACATATCTTTTCCTTAAAAAAACAAAATTTAATGTGTGATGTTATCTAAAAAAAACAAAAAAAACGCTTAAATTTATGAATTTTTATTTTTATGGACTTTTAAACCATATTTAAAGTAAAATTACCCCAATTTTTAAAACTAAAAGGTATAAAATGTATGTAGCACCGAGTATATTGTCGGCTGATTTTGGGAATTTAGATGCTGAAATTAAGGCTATTTGTGAAGCTGGCTGTGATTTGATTCACGTTGATGTAATGGATGGTCATTTTGTCCCAAATTTAACAATAGGTCCACTTGTAGTAAAAGCAGTTGCAAAAGCGGCAACAAAGCCACTTGATATACATCTAATGGTGCAAAATAATACTTTTTTTGTTGATCTTTTTTTACCACTAAAGCCAAAGTTTATTACATTTCATATAGAAGAAGAAAAGCACCCATTAAGACTTATTGATCATATAAGACAAAATGGAGTGAGCCCGGGCATTGTTTTAAATCCTCATACTCCAATATCAAGTCTCGAATACATAATAAAAGAGGTTGATATGGTATTGCTTATGAGCGTAAATCCAGGATTTGGCGGACAAAAATTTATACCCGATGTTGTAGAAAAAATAAAACTTTTAAGAGAATTGATAGATAAAAAAAATGCAAAATGTCTGATAGAAGTTGATGGTGGTGTAAATGGACTTAATGCTCCTGATTTAGAAGAAGCTGGAGCCGATGTTTTGGTCGCAGGTAATTATATATTTTCTTCGAATTCTTATGCAGAAGCTATTCGTGCTATAAAGCTTGAGTTTTGAAACATTTAGAAAATCTGTTAAATTTACTTTCAAATAGAAATCTTAGTTATTATGATTTTATTGCTAGGGCAAAACTAGTTGATGAATTGACGGAAATTTTTGATATCAGAGATATAGATATATGGCAAGCTCTGGGACTTGATATATCTAGAAATATACATAAAGTCGAGTTAAATACAAGAGTAAGACCTATATCAGAACAAGAGTTTTGTGTAGTTGATATAGAGACAAATGGTGGTATGAGTAGCGGACAAATAATAGAAATCGGTGCCGTTAAAATTAAAAATGGGGTTGAGATAGGGAGATTTGAGAGTTTAGTTTATGCAAAGGAGGTTCCTGAGAGCATAACCGAACTAACTGGAATTAGACAAGAAGATTTAAAAAATGCCCCAAATTTAAATCACGTTCTTGAAAAATTTAGAGTTTTTTTAAATAAAAGTGTTTTTATTGCTCATAACGTAAATTTTGATTATAACTTTATATCAAATAGCATGAAAAATACCGATTTTGGAATACTTTTAAACCGTAAAATATGCACAATAGAGTTGGCAAAAAGAACTATACCATCAGAGAGATATGGACTTGGTTATTTAAAAGAATTGCTTGGCATAAACAATACCCATCATAGGGCTTTAAACGATGCGATATCAGCTTGTGAGATATTTAAGATATCTCTTAGTAAGCTTCCTCAAAATGTAAAAACAGTAGAAGAACTTATAAGATTTACAAAAAATTCCAATAAAGTTAAAATAAATCAATAATCAATCTCATTTAAAATTAAGCAAGAGTATTGTAAAAAGATTAGTTTTAAATTTATACTTGATGAGTAAAATCCCACAAAAAATAAAAAAAGGAAATAAAAAATGAAAGATTTAACTTCTTTTGGTGAAGCTAGAATAAAAATAGTTGCTCTTCCAAAGGATACAAACTCATCTGGAAATATATTTGGTGGTTGGATAATGTCTCAGATAGATATGGCTGGTGTGATAGCAGCAAGAGAGTTAGCACCTGAAAGGGTTGTTACTATATCTATGGATGAGATTATATTTAAAGAGCCTGTTTATGTTGGCGATTTGATAAGCTGTTATGCAAAGGTTATCAAGGTTGGAACGACATCCATAAAAACACAGATAGAAGTAACAGCACTTAGACAAAATGATGATGGGTTTACAGAATGTGTTCAGGTTACAAGTGCATTTGCGACATTTGTTAGTGTTACAAAAGATGGTGTTAAAAAACCAATAGACCCTGAATTAAAAAGATTACACGGATTTTAATATTATAAATCATGGTGTTAAATTATTTGTCGTGATTTTTTGACTTTTTTGTTTTTCAGCCTTACATTATCAATTTTTAAGTAAAATCCATTTAAAAATTAAACTACGAAATGTAAAAAATAAATGGATAGAATAGTTGAAATAGAAAAAGTAAATTTTGAAAATGATTTTGAAGTATCTTTACGCCCTAGTGTTTTTGATGATTATATAGGGCAAGAGAAAATCAAACAAAATCTAAGCATATTTATACAAGCTGCAAAGAAAAGAAATGAATGCCTTGATCATGTTTTGTTTTATGGACCACCAGGACTTGGAAAGACAACATTAGCGCATATTATAGCAAATGAAATGAATGTCAGCATAAAGATGACAGCCGCTCCTATGATAGAAAAGAGTGGAGATTTGGCTGCTATTTTGACAAATTTACAAGAGGGCGATGTTCTTTTTATAGATGAGATACATAGACTAAGCCCAGCTATAGAAGAGGTACTTTATCCTGCTATGGAGGATTTTAGGCTTGATATTATTATAGGCTCAGGGCCAGCTGCACAAACCATAAAAATAGATCTTCCGAAATTTACACTTATAGGCGCTACGACTCGTGCTGGTATGATTTCAGCTCCGTTAAGAGATCGTTTTGGTATGGATTTTAGACTTCAATTTTATACCACAAACGAACTATCAAAAATCGTTCAAATCGCATCATCTAAGCTCTCAAAAGAGTGTGATAAAAATGCTTCCTTGGAAATAGCAAAGCGTTCAAGGGGGACTCCAAGGATAGCTTTGAGATTATTAAAAAGAATTCGCGACTTTGCTGAAGTAAGAGATGAAAATTTCATATCTCATGAGCGTTCAAAAGAGGGGCTTGATGCACTTGGGGTTAATGATCTTGGATTTGATGAGATGGATATTCGCTATCTTGAAATTTTAACTCAAGCAAGACGTAGACCGCTCGGACTTAGCACTATTGCGGCCGCTTTAAGCGAAGATGAAGGCACGGTTGAAGATGTGCTTGAGCCTTATTTGCTTGCAAATGGTTATATTGAACGAACAGCAAGAGGTAGGATAGCAAGTATGAAGAGTTTTGAACTTTTTAATATTAAGATAAATAAAGGCTTGTTTGATGATTAATAATGGCAGGGTTTATGTTGGATTTTTCGTAATCTTTTCTCTTTGTTTGGTCTTGTATCTTTTTAAGCCATTTTTATTAAATATATTTATAGCAGCTTTACTTGCGGTTGCCACATCAAATATAAATGTAAAACTTTTGCAAATAACAAATAATAAAAAGACACTTTCGGCTTTTCTTACTACCGTTGCTCTGTTTAGCTTGTTTATGGCACCATTTTTATATGCTGTTGTTAGTGTTGCAAAATATGCAGCAAATATAGACATAAATACCATAAATACAACTGTTGATTATTTAAAGAATTATGATTTTAATCTACCAAAAAGCTTTGAATTTTTAACACCAAAAATAAAAGAAATAATTTCAAGTATTGATGTGAAATTTTTGTTTAACACTGTTGTTTCAAATATAGCAAATGTAGGAAAATTAAGTGCTAGGTTTATGATAGATATGGTTTTTATACTTGTTTTTTTCTTTTTTTGTATCTTGTATGGAAGCGAGTTGATAGGCTATCTTAAGAAAGCACTTCCTATGAATATAAAAGATAGTGAGTTTGTATTAAGTGAAGTTGCAAATGTTATGAGTGTTGTCTTTTATTCTATTATTATAAATACGATTTTTCAAGGTTGTCTTTTTGCATTTATAACAAGTATTTATGGGTATGATGGGTTTTTGACTGGAATTTTATTTGGATTTAGTTCGCTTATACCTGTTATAGGAGGTCTTCTTTTGTGGCTCCCTATAAGTCTTTACGAGTTTGCAAATCTAAATACAACTGCTGCAATAGTAATAGCTTTATATACAATAATCGTTATTTCGGTTATAGCTGATACTTTTTTAAAGCCACTTATTATAAAATTTATAAATTCAAAACTTGTAAAAATTCCAACCAAGATAAACGAACTTTTGCTATTTTTCTCAATGATAGCTGGTATTAGCACATTTGGTTTTTGGGGGCTTATACTAGGTCCAGCGATAGTTACATTTTTTATATCAAATATAAAACTTTATACACTTATAAAAAGAAAATTTATTGATTGATTTTTTAAGCTTATAAAGTATTAATTGAGTAGATAATGATAAAAATTAGTTTCTAATTTTATTAATTTAAAGAAAAATTGTATTTTATTGAACGGTAGTTTAATAAAATATGATAAAATTCTTTCACTTTAATGAAAGGTTTATTATGAACAGTATTTTATTTCGTTTACTTGATAGTTATGCTTTGACTGTAAACGATTATTCTTTAAAAACTCCAGAAGTAACTGCCGGATACTGTTGTAACAATACTTTTCATCTTAAATTAGGATTGTAAATATTTTTTATTATTTTTAAGTTGTAAATTTGTGTTTTAAATTTATTAGTATTTTTAATGGCAGTGTATTTTGTCATTGTTTTATTTTTTAAGGATTTAATATGATTATTTTAAATTTAATAGTTTTTATTATTTTATTATTTGTATTGTTTAGGGTGTTTCAAAGCACTCAAAAATTAGGTTTAACAGTATTTGTTGGTTTGTTTTTAGGTCTTATCAGTGGTGCTTTGATGCAAAACTTTTATGATAAAACAATTATTAGTTCTACGCTTGATTGGATAAATATAGTTGGCAGTGGCTATGTTCGTTTGCTTCAAATGATTGTAATGCCATTAGTTTTTATCTCTATTTTGGCAGCCATTACTAGACTGCACAACTCAAAATCACTAGGCAAAGTTAGTCTTAGTGTTTTATCTGTTTTGCTTCTTACTACAGCTATCGCAGCCGCTGTAGGTATTGCTATGGCCTATATGTTTGACTTATCGGCTGAGGGTTTGGTAGCTGGGGAAAGAGAATTGGCCGCACAACTTAGTATAAGTGGTAGAGCTGAAAAAATAAGTAGCTTAACAATACCTTCAATGCTTATATCTTTTATACCAAAAAATCCATTTGCCGAACTTACTGGCGCAAATCCTACTTCTATAATTAGCACTGTTATTTTTGCGGCATTACTTGGCATAGCAGCTTTAAATTTGGCTAAGCAAAATCAAGAATTTGGCGAAAGAATAGCTAGTGGTGTTGAGTTGTTAAATCAATGGATAATATGCCTAGTTCGTTTTATAATTCGTTTAACTCCTTATGGCGTATTTGCCTTGATGACAAAGATGGCGGCGGTATCTGCTTGGTCTGATGTAGTAAACTTAGGTAACTTTATAATAGCTTCTTATCTTGCATTGTTATCAATGTTTGTAATTCACGGTTTATTGCTTTTTGTATTTAAAATAAATCCATTGGATTATTACAAAAAGGTATTACCTGTTCTAAGTTTTGCTTTTAGTTCTCGTTCAAGCGCAGCTACAATACCTTTAAATATAGAAATTCAAACAGATAAACTTGGAAATGATAGTGTTATAGCAAACTTTGCGGCTACATTTGGTGCTACGATAGGACAAAACGGTTGTGCTGGAATTTATCCTGCGATGCTTGCAGTTATGGTTGCACCAACGGTTGGTATAGACCCTTTTAGTGTCCAGTATATTTTTAGCCTTATTTTAATCGTAGCTATTTCGTCATTTGGTATAGCTGGTGTTGGTGGTGGCGCTACATTTGCTGCTATTGTTGTGTTGTCTGCTTTAAACTTACCACTTGCTTTGGTTGGTTTGCTTATATCTATTGAACCTTTGATAGATATGGGAAGAACGGCTTTAAATGTAAATGGTGCTATGGTTGCTGGAACTTTGAGCGATAGAATTTTAAACAAAAGATAAAAGTAAACCACTAAACATCCAAACGATGAGTTTTAAAACTTGTCGTTTGTGTTTGTTTTTTAAAATGCTTTATTGAGGACTTTTAATTAATAACTATCATGTATTGTATTTTATAATTCTAGATAAAAAAGTATAGTGGCGGGTAAAGTGGGATTCGAACCCACGAGGCTGTTACACCTACACGCGTTCCAGGCGTGCTCCTTCAACCACTCGGACATCTACCCAAAAATATTGGAAAATAAATTATACAGTATTATTGCTTTTGTTGGCTTGAAATTTTGAATATTAACATTAATTAAAGTGTTTTTGGATAGACTTATGTCTTTAAATTTTAAAGGATATAGTTTATGAAAAAGATTTTTGTTTGTTTTTCTGTCTTTACGGCTCTTTCTCTGAGCGCATTTGATTTTTCAAGTGTCGTAAATGCTGCAAAAGATATAATGAGTGATAAAAATACAAATAACAACTATAAAAGTATGGTTGAAAAGGCATTGGAGTTGTCTGTAAAAGAGTTAAGTGAAAGTGGATTTTTAAATAATAGTGTAGCAAAAATTCCTTTGCCAGAGCATATTCAAGCAGCTGCAAATTTAGCAAAAAAAGTAGGCGGAGAAAAATGGGCAAATGAGCTTACAAAGTCTATAAATCAAAGTGCAACAAAGGCTGTTGGTGGTGCTTCTAAGGTTTTTTATGATGTTATTCAAAATATGAAAGAAGATGAGATAAAGGGTCTGCTTTTAGACAAAGAAAATAGCTTTACGAAATATCTTCAAACAAATGCAAGCGATAAATTATCTGCTGTATTTAAGCCTATAATTGAAAAAATGATGAGTGAAAATACATTTGCTACTGCCTATAATGGACTCAATTCCTTTGTAAAAAATAACTCACTATTAAAAAATGATACAGTAAAAAATCTAAAAAACTTAGCTGGAAATTTCGGTGCTGATAAATACATACCAAACACAGATGAGGATTTAAACGATTACATTACTAGAAAAACTCTTGATGGTCTTTTTGCCTTGATGGGAGAAAAAGAATCAAGCCTTAAAACAGGAACTATTAGCAAAGGTATGGATTTGCTAAATAAAATTTCAAAATAAGCAAATGCATAAATGACATCAAGAGCTAAAGAACTTTATTCTGATATATCGCTTTTTTTAGTTGCCATTGTTTGGGGTATTACTTTTTTACCTATGTCAAAAGCACTTCACACCAACGGTGTTTTTACTATACTTTTTTGGAGGTTTTTGATAGCTTTTTTGCTTATGTTTTTAATATCGTTTAAATTTATAAAAAAAGCTGATAAGAACTCTATAAAACATGGCGCTATTCTTGGTATTTTTTTATTTATGGGGTTCGCTGTTCAAACATTTGCGTTAAAGTATATACCAAGTTCTACAGTGGCTTTTATAACTGGTCTTAATGTTGTTTTTGTGCCATTTGTGGTATTTGTCTTTTTTGCAAAAAAGATAGCCATATACTCATATATGGGTGCTTTTTTAAGTGCTCTTGGACTTTATTTGTTATCAAACACAGAACTTGGCTTTACAAAAGGTGAGTTTCTTAGTATTATTTGTGCTTTAGCTTATACTTTACATATAGTTTTAACTTCTGAATTTGCAAAAAAGAGTGATACAATTGTTTTAGTCAATGTCCAATTTTTAGTTGTAACTATTTTGAATTTTATATGTGCTATTTTGTTTGAGGGCGATGCGATTCCGGTTGTGAATTTTGATTTTGTCACTGCTGTTTTGATTACATCAATTTTTGCAACCGTTATAGCTTTTTATGTTCAAACAAAAGCACAAGAATTTGCATCGCCTATAAAAACATCTTTGATCTTTACGTTTGAGCCAGTTACTGCTGGAATAGTTGGTTATTTTATAGGTAAAGAGAACCTTGGTCAAACTCAAATAATCGGAGCTTTTGCTATTTTATTCGGTATAAGCATAAGCGAAATTGGTTCTTACAAAAAACATTTACATTAAAATTAATTTTAAACATAAAAGGAGATATGTTGTCTTTTAAATTTCAAATCACAGAATTTCGTGCTGATATAGCCTTACTTTTTACGGCTGTTGTTTGGGGTGCTAGTTTGCTACCTATGTCAAATGCTGCAGATAGCAACGATGTTTTTACTATACTTTTTTGGAGATTTTTTATCTCATTTTTTATAATGGGAGCGGTCGCATTAAAGTTTGATAAAAAGTTTGATAAAAACAGTATCAAATACGGTCTTATTTTGGGTCTATTTTTGTTTTTGGGTTTTACTTCGCAAACCTTTGCTTTGACACATACATATAGTTCAAGTGTTTCATTCATATCAGGGCTTAATGTTGCTGTTGTTCCATTTGTTGTATTTTTAATATTTAGAAGAAAAATTTACATACAAGCTTATGTTGGTATAGTTCTTGGATCAATCGGGCTTTATTTTTTGACAGACTCAAAAGTCGGTTTTGGTCTTGGTGAGGCTTTGAGTTTGGTTTGTGCTTTTTCTTGGGCTTTGCATATAGTTTTTACTAGTGAGTTTGTAAAAAAATGTGAAACTTTTACACTCATAACCACACAATTTGCTGTGATATTTATCTTAAGTGCTATTTTTGGAATAGGTAGTCATGGCAGCATAGTTCCTATTTTGGATGATGATTTTTATAAGGTTATGTTTATTACCATCGCTTTTTCTACTATATTTGGTTTTATAATGCAAAGTGTTATGTTGGCTCATACAAGCCCTATAAAAGCCGCATTACTTTTTACTTTTGAACCAGTTACTGCTGGATTTTTAGGATATTTTATAGGTAATGAGCATTTGACTGGATTACAAATTTTTGGAGGCATTATTATAATAGCTGGAATTTTGATAAGTGAGATTGGCTCATATATAAACAATAAAAGGGCAAATTAATGTTTTTAAATAGACAAATAACTGAGTCTAAAGCCGATTTTGCTCTTTTAATAACAGCTTTTATATGGGGCGCTGCTCTTTTGCCGATAGTTGCATCTTTAAAGACAAATGATGTTTTTACAATTTTGTTTTGGAGATTTTTTATTTCGGCTTTGATTATGGGGCTTATAGCTTATAAATTTGATAAGTTTTTTGACAAACAAGCTATTAAGTATGGCTCTATTTTAGGGCTTACATTGTTTCTTGGAACATCTTTTCAAACATCGGCTTTAAAATATACATATAGTTCAAGTGTATCTTTTATAGTTAGTTTGTATATACTTTTTATACCATTTATGTCTTTTATGTTGTTTAAGAAAAAGGTTGGAATTTACTCTTATGTGGGTATGTTTTTTGGCGTTTTAGGACTTTTTTTATTGAAACGAAATCTTGAATTTGGTTTTGGAAAAGGTGAAATTTTAAGCATATGTTCAGCTGTTAGTTTAGCTTTTCATATAGTATTTATGGGATACTTTACTAAAAAAAGTGAGCTTTTTACATTTTTAGCTTCTCAGTTTTTGGTTATTTCTATATGTTGTTTTTTGTTTTCTTATGCATTTAGGGGCGGGGTGGTTCCTACTTTGGATTATGCTTTTTATAAAGCCATGTTCATAACTATATTTTTCTCAACCGTAATAGGCTTTGGTATAGAAGGTCTTATGCTTAGATATACAACTCCTGTTAAGGCGGCTATAATATTTATTTTTAAGTCTGTTACCGCTGGATTTTTGGGGTATTTCTTTGGCGGAGAGGATCTAAATCGTATACAAATACTTGGTGCTTGTATCATAATAATTGGAATTTTAATAAGCGAAGTTGGTCCTTATCTGAATAAAAAAAGTTCAAAGATATAAAAATATTTTACTATGCAAAATACATCTATTTTGCATAGTTTTTATATTGTTACCTAAAAGAATATTTTATTTTTTAAATGTTGTTTAAACTCTTTGTTTATGTGTAATTAAGCTTAATAACGGCAAAATTTAAAAATACTTAATTTATGTGTAAGCTGAAAATCTACTGTGAAAATTATAAAAAACATATTTTCTTAAATGCATATTTGTTAAAATATAATTATAATAATATTAGGAATATGATATGAAAAATAAAAAAATAGCAGTATTTTTTGACTGCGAAAATATTTCAGCTAAATATGTGGAAGAAATTTTTGATGATTTGGCAAAATACGGAGAAGCTATAATAAAACAGTCTTTTAAGGACTGGGAGAACTCAAATAGCAAAGCTTGGAATAAAGAGTTACACGAAGAATTTGCAATAGAACCAATACAAGTTTTTTCTAATAAAAACTATAAAAACACAGCTGATTTGAGAATTCAAAGAGCTGTTTTTGAAACAATGAATCAAAAAAATATTGACATAATAGCTTTAGTAACTAGCGATAGTGATTTTAGAGATTTGGTTATGAGTATAAAATCCAACGGATTTGAAGCGATTGGATTTGGTGAGTCAAAAACTCCAGCATCTTTAAAAAATGCCTATTCTGATTTTATAGAACTTCCTATAAAAGATAAGCAACAAGATATTTTAGATAAAAAAGTCGTTGATATTTTAAAAGAAGCTATAAACAACACAAATGATGATGGAGAATATAGTCTTGTATCTAAAGTAGGAATGTATCTAAAAAATAAAAATTCATCATATAATCCCAAAAATTTTGGTGCTAGAACATGGGGAAATATAATAAAAAAATTTCCAGATGAATTTGAAATTTGCTATTTAAATAAAGAAAAAAGTATGTTTGCGGTTAAAAATAAAAAATCTTAATTTTAAAAATAAATCAGTGTAGCAAAACTAGCTACACTGTTATTTTATGAAAGAACTATTGCTCCTATTGTGGCCCCTATGATTAGCGGGATATTGAAAAATAAAAATGTAGGAACGCAGGTGTCATAGATATGATTGTGTTGCTCATCGGCGTTAAGTCCTGATGTAGGACCTAGTGTGCTATCACTTGCTGGGCTACCGGCATCCCCAAGCGCTGCAGCTATACCTACAAGTAAGATTATAGCTGCTGGAGAAAATCCAAGCTGTAATGATAATGGAACATAAATAGAAGCTATGATAGGTATGGTTCCAAAGCTGGTTCCTATACCTATAGTTACTAATAATCCTATGATAAGCATAAGTAACGCACCACCTATTTTGCCACCTGCTATTTGACTAGCAAAGCTTACAAGCGATTCTATGCCGCCACTCTCTCTTAAAACAGAACCAAAACCAGCTGCTACTAACATTATAAAAGCTATAAAGCCCATCATAGCTAGTCCGTTATCCATTATATCATCTACTTTGTTGTATTCAATACCTTTAAATGCTATCATAAAAACAAGTCCAAGAAGTGCTCCAAGCGGTAAAGAGTCTGTATATAATTGAACACTAAATGCTATAACAGAACCTATTAAAACTGCCCACTCTTTTTTTGTCATTTTTAGACTTTTTGTTATGTTTGCTTCTTCTGTTTCTTTTGCTTCAAAAGCTGTATTTTGATAGACTCTTTTTCTAGAATAAAATATAAAAACAGCCAATAAAAGCCCTACAAGCATAGATAGACCACCTATCCACATTACGCTTGAAATATCGCCGATTTCAACTTTTACACCATTGTTTTCTAGCTCTTGTTGAAGTATATTGTGAAATAACAATCCAAAACCAACACTTAAGCTAACATAGGGTGCTTTTAGTCCAAATGTGAGTGCGCAAGCAACTGCTCTACGGTCTATGTTTAGCTTATTCATAAGTGGCAAAAGCGGCGGTATCAAGATAGGTATAAAAGCTATGTGGACGGGTATAAGGTTTTGTGAAAAGCAAGCTATAAAAGCTATAGAAAGCACAAACCAAGTTCTTGTTTGGCTTAAAATTTTGCTTATAGCATTTATCAAAATAGCTGTTAAGTTTGTGTTTGCGATAGCTGCTGCCAATGCACCGAGTAATATATAACTAAGAGATGTTGTTAGATTACCTTTCATTCCTGTTATCAATGTAGAGGTTGTATCTGCCATTGATGTAAAAAGAGTCTGAAATCCTACTGAAATTCCATCACTAAAGCCAGAAAAACCGTGATGTGATATAACCCCAGCAAGTAAAGCTGATACTAGTATTGATAACAATATGTTAAACCTAAACAGACACAGTATAATCATTAAAATTATACTCAAAACGACTGGGTTACCAAGCATGTTTTTCCTTTATAAAATTTATTGTTCGTGTATTATTACAAATATATGCAAAAAAAATCTTTAAATTATCTTTAAATATATATTTTTTTTAACCAACATGGTTTTTATTTTTAATATAGTTTGATAAAATATTAAAAATTAATTATTTTTAAGGACAAAAACATGAGAAGCGATGTTATAAAAAAAGGCTACACAAGAACCCCTCATCGTTCTTTGTTGAGGGCTACTGGCTTGGGTGATGATGATTTTAATAAGCCTTTTATAGGCGTGGCAAATAGCTTTATTGAGATTATTCCTGGACATTTCTTTTTAAATAAATATGCTGAAATTTTAAAAGATGAAATTCGTAAAAATGGCTGTATTCCTTTTGAGTTTAACTGTATTGGTGTTGATGATGGTATTGCGATGGGGCATGGTGGCATGCTTTATAGTTTACCAAGTCGTGAAATTATCGCAAATTCGGTTGAAACTGTTATGAATGCTCATAGTTTGGATGCTCTTGTTTGCATGCCAAACTGCGATAAGATAGTGCCTGGTATGATTATGGGGGCGCTTCGTGTAAATGTGCCTACGATTTTTGTAAGCGGTGGCCCTATGAAAAAAGGATATACGGATAAGGGCGAGCCTATTGATCTAGCAAGTGCTTTTGAAGCGGTTGGCAAATTTGAAAACGATCAAATAAACGAAGCTGAGCTTAAAGATATAGAATGCAATGCTTGTCCTAGCGGTGGAAGTTGTAGTGGTATGTTTACCGCAAACTCAATGAATACTCTTTGTGAGGCTATGGGTATTGCGCTTAGTGGAAATGGCACAATCCTTGCTCTTACACCTGAAAGAGAAGAGCTTGTTAGAAAGGCCGCAAGAAGAATTTGTGAGATAGCTTTAGATGAGAGATTTAAGATAAAAAATATATTAAATAAAAAAGCTGTGAAAAATGCTCTTGTTGTTGATATGGCTATGGGCGGAAGCTCAAATACCGTGCTTCATATGCTTGCTATTGCAAGAGAGGCTGGGGTTGATTTGAATGTTGGTGATTTGAATAAAATAAGTCAAAATATCGCCCATATAGCTAAAATTTCTCCGTCTTTACCAAATGTTCATATGCAAGATGTTGGAGCCGCTGGTGGAATAAATGCTGTTATAAAAGAAATTTCAAGACGAGATAATGGAATGCTTTGCCTTGATAACCTTACAGTTAGTGGCGATAGCTTGGGCGAGAGAGTAGGTCAAAGTGATATTAAGGATGAGAGCGTTATTCGTAAGGTTGAAAACGCATATTCTCCTGTTGGCGGACTTGCTATTTTGTTTGGAAATTTAGCCGAGCAAGGTTGTGTTATAAAAACGGCTGGTATAATAGGTGAAAGAAGATTTAAGGGTAAGGCTATTTGCTTTAATTCACAAGATGAAGCTATAAAAGGCATTTCAGGCGGTAAGGTTCAAAAAGGCGATGTTGTGGTTATTCGCTATGAAGGTCCAAAGGGTGGTCCTGGTATGCAAGAAATGCTTAGCCCAACATCTCTTATAATGGGCATGGGACTTGGTGCTGATGTTGCGCTTATTACTGATGGAAGATTTAGTGGCGCTACTAGAGGTCTTAGTATAGGACATGTAAGCCCAGAGGCTGCTGAGGGCGGAATGATAGGACTTTTGCAAGATGGCGATATAATAAATATAGATGTTGATAAGTATGAGATAAATGTTGAGCTTAGTGCTGATGAGATAAAAACTCGCCTTGCAAATTTCAAGCCTTATGAGAAAGAGCTAAGCTCAAAATGGCTAAGACAATATAGAAAACTAGTAACTAATGCAAGCAATGGAGCTGTTTTGGAAGCTTGATTTTGTTGCTTGAAACTTTTATTAATAGGTCTTAGTCCTAAAAAGATCTATTTAAAACTATATAGCATCAAAACAAAATGGTGCTATATGATATTTTTTCTTAAAAAAATAAATTTTTATATAAAGGATAATATTTGATTTATGCTATTGTGGCTGTTGTGTTTGTGGTTAGGTTAGTGTTTTTAAAAGTTTCTATCAAAAATGAAAAAGAAATTTTAGCTAATGGTGGTAAAGAATATAGTGTAACAAATTCCAAAAGACTTACTGTTTTGCATATTTTATTTTATATTTTTGCTGTTGTTGAGGCACTTTTAAGAGGAGCAAATTTTGATGTCGTTAGTGGTATTGGAGCTGGATTGCTTGTGTTTTCTATGATAATGCTTTATGTTGTAATACGTCTTTTAAAAGGGATATGGACTGTTAAGCTAATGCTAGTAAAAGATCATAAATTTAACAACCACTGGCTATTTAGGATGGTGAAACATCCAAATTATTTTTTAAATATCATTCCTGAATTGATCGGCTTATGTATGTTGTGCCATGCTTTGTATACTAGCATTGTTTTGGGTGTATTTTATGCTTTGGTTTTAGGCGTTAGGATAAAAGATGAAAATAAACTTTTAAGTGAGGTTATAATTCCGAATAGTATTAAATAAAATATGCAGTATAATTCAAATAATGCATATTTATTTTTTTAGTTCAAATAAATTAAAATATTTTTTAAGGTGGGTGAATTATGTTTGAAGGAAGTTATAATCTTAATAATATAAAAAAGATAGATGAAGAGATTGAAGATTTAAAGAAAATACAATCAAATCATAATAAAGAAATGTCAGAAAATCAAAAAATAAGCTTAGAGTTATTTATACATCTTCTTATAAATCAAAAAGAAACTATGCTAAAACATATAAAAAGTATAGATAAAGTAGAACGAAAAAGATTAAACGCAGAAATTTTAAAAAACGAAAACTCAATTTACAATAGATTTTATCCTATGTTTTTAAAGTATTATTCAAATCAATATAGTCAAGCTCATTTGTTTTGGTCTTTGACTTATGACTTTTTTGATTGTGCAAAAAATATCAAAAAGAATGCAGGTTTGTTTACGACACTTTTTAGTGTTATTTTGATTATAATAGGTGTTATTATATATAATGTTTATCTTACAGCAAATGGTTTTGAGATATCAATAAATTTTATTAACCTAAAAGAACACTTATTAAGTCTAGGTATAGTTTCTTTGTTTTTCATAACTTATTTTGTATTGTTGAACATGATGGTACCTATTTTTGTGTTAGATATTATTGTTGCTAACAAAAAACCACATAAATATATATTACTAGGCAGAGTATTTGCTATACTTATACTATTTATATTGTTTAATTATTTAATTGTTGGTTTTTTTTCTATTATTCATCTTGTTTTTAAAAAATAAAAAAGATATTTTATTAAATATTATTTTATGTTTTTTATTTTCTTTATTAGATATTATTTTCATATTAGTGATATATTTTAGATGGGATGATGTAGATATATTGTTATTATTGTTTGCAATAGCATCCTATCTGTTGCCTCAAATTGCTTATTATAAAATTCAATATTTTGATTATAAAGTATCAGTATTTTTCAATCTAATTTTTGCATGTTTAGCAACATTTTTAATTGCACCTAGTGCAGTTAAATATTCAGATATCGGAAACTATAAAGATAGCCTTACAATAAAAAAAGAATTTGTTCCAAAAAGCTTATTAAATTTACCATATTGTTTTAATAATTATAATTTTACTTGTATAGATAAAGATATGACAAATGAAAATCAAGTCGCCTTTAATAACTTATTAATTAGATTAAAAAAGGATGATACTTATTATCTTAGAGCGGGCATGCCTATAAAATATGATTTTAATTTATCAAATATTAATATATCTGAATGTAATAAAAAGGAAAATACAACTTGTTATGAAAATTTAGATAATAATAAAACTATTGAGATAAAAAATTATGATATAAAATTTAAAGACTTTAAGAGTAATGATAATAATAAAACAATTTTTAAAGACTTTAAAATAAAAGAGAGTAATATACTAAATTAGTATTATAAATATGGAGAAAAATTGTATCTACTAACTTTAAGGCAAAATAGCAATGAAACAATGATAGGTTTGTTTGAAACTCTTGAAAGCGGGCGAGAGTTTGTGAAAAAATTGCCAAGCTATAAGTATTTTATAAAAGATGGTTTTGAATATGAAACTTTGGACTATCAAGCTTTTAATGAGTATTTTGAAGTAGAATATAAGACAAATATCTTGCCATTTAGTAAGTTTATGTTTAGAGATGAAGATCAAATTTATATAGAATGGAAAGAATTGCCAAACTTAGATAAAAGCTTAAATAAAATAGTAGGCGAAGCGACTTTGGTTGATGCTTATCTTATAAATAATGATGAGGTTAAGAGCTATATCACAAAAAGAGAAAGCTTATATCTAAAAGTAAAGCAAATTCTAGAAAAAATGGGCTTTGAAGTAAGTAGGGCTTATAAGGGTTCTGAGGATGGAGAGGCTATAGTTTTCAAAAAGCAAGATAATAATAAGTGGCATTTTTTAACACATCTTGATCCTATTTTTGTAAGAGAATGTCCTTTTGATGAGCCTGATATCACAAACTATATACAAAATATGATTTGATAAATGCCTTTTTGTGTTTGAAATTCAAAAATATAAGAGCTATTTTGTAGTATAATCATAGCTTTTTAAATGGAGATTTGATTATGCAAAAATTTGATGTTGTTGTTGTTGGTGGTGGACACGCTGGGATTGAAGCGTGTTTAGCTTGTGCTAGAATGGGTAAGAAAACTCTTTTGATAACCATACTGGCTGAACAAATAGGTGCGGCTAGTTGCAACCCTGCAATAGGTGGCTTAGCAAAGGGGCATTTAGTAAAAGAGATAGATGCACTTGGCGGTCAAATGGGGCTTACTACTGATGCAACCGGGATACAGTTTCGTATATTAAACGAAAGCAAAGGTCCTGCTGTTAGGGGTTCAAGAGCGCAAATAGATATGGATAAATACCGTATATACATGAGAAATGTGCTTTTAAATACACCAAATTTAGAAGTAACACAAGAGATAGCTACTGAAATTTTAACAACAGATAATGAAATAACCGGTGTTAAAACAAATCTAGGAAATATATACAACACATCAAAACTCATAATAACAACTGGAACATTTTTAAACGGACTTATACATGTCGGGACAAACAAACTAAAAGCCGGAAGGGTAGGGGAGCTAAGCTCTGTTGAGCTAAGTAAAAGCTTGTTTGAACTTGGTCTTGAAATGGGTAGACTAAAAACCGGAACTTGTCCTAGAATAGATGCAAAGAGTATAAACTTTGATGTTTTAGAAATTCAAGATGGCGATGAAAAACCAAAACCATTTAGCTTTAGAACGAGAGATTTTGCGCCGACACAGCTACCTTGTTATGTTGCTTATACAAATGAAAATACACATGATACTATAAGATCAAATTTTGATAAAGCTCCACTTTTTACCGGACAGATAGAAGGTGTTGGACCTAGGTATTGTCCTAGCATTGAGGATAAAATAAATCGTTTTGCGGATAAAGAGAGACATCATTTGTTTGTAGAGCCACAAACTCTTGATGCTACTGAGTATTATATAAATGGTTTTTCTACAAGTTTGCCTTATGATGTACAACTTCAAATGATTCGCTCAATAAAAGGCTTTGAGAATGCAAAGATAGTAAGACACGGATATGCGATAGAGTATGATTATGTCCAGCCAACAGAGCTTAAACACTCTCTTGAAACCAAAAAAATAAAAGGTCTATTTCTGGCGGGTCAGATAAATGGAACAACAGGCTATGAAGAGGCTGGCGCTCAGGGTCTGATGGCTGGTATAAATGCGGCTTTGAGCCTTGATGATAAAGAGCCTTTGGTGCTTAGAAGAGATGAGGGATATATAGGTGTTTTGATCGATGATTTGGTTACAAAAGGGACAAAAGAGCCTTATAGGGTATTTACGAGCAGGGCTGAATATAGGCTTTTATTAAGAGAAGATAATGCTGTGTTGAGGCTTGGAGAATACGGGCACAATCTTGGTCTTTTAGATGATGAAACATTTTCAAGGATACAAAAAATAGCTTCTAATTTGGAGTTTGGATTAAAATACCTAAATGAAAAAGAGATAACTCCATCAAAGCAAAATTTGGAGTTTTTGGCTTCTATAAATGAAGATGTGATAAGTGAAAAAACAACCTTGCAAAAGATAGTTGCTAGAAAAAGTTTTGATATCCAAAAACTTAAAAAGATGGATGAGTTTTTTGATAAGCTTGATGATGATAGTTTGGAACAAATTTTGATTGAAAGTAAATATCAGCACTATATAGATGAGCAAAAAGCACAGATAGAGCGAATGAAAGATATGATAAATATCAAAATACCTGATGGATTTAGTTTTAGAGGGATTAGTGGGCTTAGTAATGAAGTGGTTGAAAAACTTGAGAAATTTGCCCCGCCGACTCTATTTTCTGCTTCACAAATAAGTGGTATAACACCGGCAGCTATTGATATATTAAATATATATATTAAGCAATTTAATAAGAAAAAATAGAATAAAGACAAGGATAAACAGTGGCACATCAGGAGCTATTTTGGCAAAAATTTTATGAAAACGCATGGGCTTTTAGGGCTGACTTTATGAGATCTCTTTTAAATGGGGGGGTTAAATACATATCAAATTATACATAAACTTTCTAATATGGAAAGACTTTACGAGCTTTCTATGACAACTGCAGATGAAAGTGTTCAATGGAATGCAAGAGAATTTAAAGATGACAATAAATTAGACTTTGCAAATATTCCAATAGCAACAAATACATCAGCTTATGGTAATTTATTAACAGTTCCTTACCATTTTAGTTACAATTTTTCTGATTTGCTTATAGATATCTATGATAGGACAGGCCCTTATGATAGTATAGTTGAGCTTGGCTGTGGCTATGGTAGAAATTTATTTGAGATTTTTTATAGGGGCGGTCCTATAGATGTGCCTTATTTTGGAGGCGAGTTTACAAAATCAGGTGTAGAGAT
Source organism: Campylobacter pinnipediorum subsp. caledonicus (assembly GCF_002022005.1). NCBI lineage: Bacteria > Pseudomonadati > Campylobacterota > Epsilonproteobacteria > Campylobacterales > Campylobacteraceae > Campylobacter > Campylobacter pinnipediorum. The sequence goes on along the minus strand of NZ_CP017258.1, from coordinate 1,427,128 downwards.
AGCTACCGAGCTTGCTACCGCAACTCCAAATATGAAAACAAAGTTTTTTCATTTTAACCATTTAAAGCCAGATTTAAATGGATTTGATTTTGGCAAAAGAGCTTTAATATTTACTTGTCATTCTATAGAGCAGGTTAGAGAGATATCTGATGATTGGTTTAAAGTAGTAGCTGGTGCGGCTGATGAAGTTGTTGGTGTTCATCTTGAGCCGTTTGGTTTTCAAGTTAAATATTTGAGTGAAATCAGTCAAAGACATCAAAAATTTATGGAAAAAAATCATTGGAATTTAAATTTCGCACAAGTTTTGATAGATGCTACAAATAAAGAGACTATTGTTTTAGATGATACTCTCTTAGAAAATAGTTTACCGGAAGATCCCACAAATCCTGGGTCTATAGCTATTTGGCATTCTAATAAAGATAAACAATAAAACAACTTTTAAAATTATTATATAATTATGTTTTGAATAAAAATTATTAATTAGGATTGCTTTAGTGAAATTTGGTATAAAATATATTTTAGTTTTTCTTAAATGATTGAACTTTGGCGACACTATTAAAATCTTATAAAAAAGATAATGATGTTGTATTTTTATTTTGTAACAATAGTATGGGTATAGTATCGACATCTAGTACGGACAAAAGTACTCATATAATAGATATTTTAAATTATATCAAAACAGATGCTTATGATGTAGCCCATAGTGATTTTATTTTCTCAAAAGATGGGCTTTTATTAAAAACCAATGAGGTTGACCCCCCCCCACTTTTTTTGTCTTATCAAATGCATCAAATCTCGATAATAGTACAATTTACGGAACTATGAAAAATATAATTATTACAAAACAAAAGTATTTAAATAGGTATTTTGCAGGCTTTAATCAAAATAAGTAAGACTAAACATTGTGCAAATGATATAGTTGTAGATGATGTGATATTATGAAATTCAAAAAATGCTAAAAAACTACGAGAGCAGGCTTCTAGCTCATTGTCGGATAAAGTAAATCAAATGCTTGATGAAAGATATTATTGGTTTATCTTTTTTTAAAAAATGAGCATATTGTGAATAAAAATATATAACAAAAGAAAAAATATCTTTTTTGAGCCTGATGAAATAGCTGTTATTGATATTTAAAAGATAATAATCAAATAAAAATTGCAAGCAAAAAAGAATCTTTGTTAGATTATAAAGAAGATGATTATATAAGCAAACATTTGTTGTATTATTAAGGCAAAATTGATATGTTTTAAATAAAGAGATAGGAATAACAAAAGTAGAACTTGATACAAATAGAACTCTTGTTAGAACAAAAGAGAATATTTTTGTAAATATATTGGCTGATTTGATAAGAGAATATGTTAATTCAGATATTGCTGTTATCAATAGCTGTGTAATTAGGGGAAATAAACTATATAAAGCAGGAACAATTTTGACTAGAAAAGATATAGTAGCCAACCTCTCTTAGATACCATTATTCTTGCAAGGATAAAATGCTCAAATATATTTAATATAATAAAAGATTTTGAATCCATAGAAGAAGATAAATATAATCATTCTTTTTTGTCTACGGTGTTAACTGGCTATTACATCAAAAGGCATTATAGGCTCAAGCATTTAAAATAGACAAAAATAAAAAATGTTTGTTTACATTAAGTAAAAATAACATATTATCCATTTATCTTATATTTTTTGCTCTTTTGTTTTAAGGTCTTTTTTTGGAAATAAAATTATATTAAGTTTGAGTAATTTTAATAGATATATTGACTATAGACTTAACTTCAAAAAGATGTCAAAATGATTAATGATATGGGCAATGATGAGATATCTTATATTATAAATACATTTGATAATCAATATTGTCATTATTGCCTTAAAAATTTAGCAAAAGAAAATAAAGCTTTGTATGAAGCCAAAAAAACAGGATGCAATGAATTTGTTCATTTTAATTATATGTAAAATTATATAATTTGGGTTGTGTTGGTTTTACAACTTTCCTTTTTTTAATTGCCTTATCAAAAACCTAGCTGGATGAAGTTCATTAAATAATGACTTTTCTATACAAAGCGGTCTGTTTAGTATCAGATCACTAATTATATTAGCGCCTAAAACAGCTGTGCAAAGTCCACGAGAGCCGTGTGCTATGTTTATAAAAACATTATTTTGGTATTTTGGTTTTATTATTGAACCTTTGTGTTTTGTCCAAAATAAATCTTTATATTTTTCTTTGTAAAAGTTCTCATCATGCAAGTTGCCTATTATTGGAAACCTATCGCTGCTATAACTTCTATATCCTACTCTAGCGCCTTGTATTTTGATATTTTTTGTATCTACAAATTCACTTATCTTGTTTATGTTTTCTTCGTTGTCGACATCTGTTGCTTTATTGTTTGATTCATTTCTTGCGTATGTTGCTCCGATTACTTGTATGTCATCAACAGCTGGGGTTATGTATCCTTTTGCGCTTAGTGGTATTTTGTTATCTAGGATAGGTTTTATATGTGTTACTTGTCCTCTTACAAAGCTTATCGGCAAGTTTTTAAAAATTTCTACACTTTCGCTTCCGGTGGTAAATATCAAAATATCAGTTTTTATTGTATTGTTATTTTTAAACTTAACGTTTATTTTTCCATTTTTTAGATGTTTGTGGCTTTTATATTCAAAATTAAATTTTATATCTATATTTTTTGAGGCTTTTTTGCATAATTTTCTTGGTCTTGCATAAGCCCCATCTTTTATCAATACATAAGGATATGGCTTTTCATCTTTATAAAACTCAAATATACTATCATCATTCAAAAAGTATCTTTGAACTAAGGTTTCATCGTATGCGTATTCAGCACATCCGCTAAAATTTATCTCTTGCTTGTTCATGGTTTTTTTGTAAAACCTAACAGCTTGTAAAAAAGCATTTTTATGCATTTTGCCTAGATTTACATCAGGTTTTGTTATAAGAGGCATTAGTATCCCGCAATGATTTCCTGAGCCATTTTGAGCTATTTTATCTCTTTTTTCTGCTATCGTTACATTAAATCCACTATTTTTTAGTTTGTAAGCACTTACGCATCCGGCAACACCAGCACCTATTATTAGCACATCTTTTGCTTTTTTGCTATCAATCTCGATTCTTTGAAACCAAATATCTTTTTCTTCTTTGTTTTGCTGTGCTTTAAATACCGCGTGGCTCATTTGTCTTTTTTTGCCGTATCCTGCTCTTAATTGTAAATTAAAGCCAAAATTACTAAGTCCATCTCTAACCGGTTTTGAACAAGAGTAGCTTCTTATTATTCCATTTTCTTTTGTGAGTTTTGAAATTTCATCAAAAACTTCCATGCTCCACATTTTTGGATTTTTTTTGGGACTAAAACCATCCAAAAACCATATATCAGCTTTAAAATCAAGCTCTTTTAATACTTCATTTATATCTCCAAAGCACAAATCAAGTATTATATTTTCTTTAAATTCTATTCTATGAATGCCTTTTGTGCTTGGGGGATATACAGATATCAAATCCTTACTTAGCCTTTTAAATATCCCGAGTTTATTATAGATGTCTTGTAAATTTTGTTTTGAAAGAGGATAACCTTCTATGCTTACAAAATGTAGTTTTTTATCTGTGTTTTTAAATCTTTTACAAAGCGTTAAAAAATTGAGTCCAGCTCCAAAACCAGCCTCTGCCACTATAAAACTATCTTGTTTTTCCCATATTTCATTTATCGCACTTACAAATACATGTTCGCTTTCGTTTTGTGGTTTATTTGTATTAAAATAAACATCATCAAACTCAACACTAAAAGCTGTATTTTCTTTAAAATTTATATCTGCATTTTTCATTGATTTTTTATAAAGTATGCATCTACGCCGTTTGCTATACCAGTTGCTAATGCGTTTTGATAGTTGTTGTTAAATAACAGCTTTCCTTCTTCAGGATGCGTTATGTATCCTATTTCTATCAATACGGCCGGCATTAAAGCACCAACTAGCACCCAAAATGGAGCTTCTCTTACTCCGCCATCTACTACTTTGTATTTTTTACTTTTTATGCTTTTTAAAATTTGAGATTGCATATCTATACCTAGTTTGTTTGAAGATATTATTTTCTCACGATTTAAAAAGTTCAAAAATGTTTCTTTTAAAAAGAAATTCATCTCATCTAAATCAGATTTGTTTTCAAGTGCCGCTGCATTTTTGCTTCTTTCAGACCTTGCTGGAGATAAGAAAAATGTCTCTACACCTCTCATCTCTTTAGCTTTTTTTGCGTTTGGAGCGGCATTTGCATGCACTGATATAAACAAATCAGCTGATTTATCATTTGCGAATTTTGTTCTTGTTCTAAGATTTATAAAAACATCTTTTGACCTTGTATAAAATACCTTATACCCTCTTTTTTCTAACTCTTTACCTAGCTTTTTCCCTACTTCTAAAACAGCATTTTTTTCTTTTAGTTTGCCGTTTATTGCACCGGGATCATTCCCTCCGTGACCGGGGTCTATTACTATTGTTTTTGTTTTTTTAGGTTTTGAGACCGGTGGTGTTGCTTTTTGATTTTGTTTTGGTGAGTTTGATTTTATGCCAACATATAGCATATTGTCTTTTATGTCTGTTTTTAATGAATTAGGTTTTGTGTCTCTAAAAACCATTCGCACTGTTGTTTTATTGTTTTGTGCTATAAGTATCTCATCAACTAAAAATTTACTATAAACTAGTCTTCCACCATTTAAAATAGCTTTGATATCTAAAACATTTCTATGGTATGGTTTTTTAACTAACGAAAAAGTTTTTATTGTATCTCGGTTTATGTTTTTATTAAATTTAAGTACCAAAACATCTTTTTGCTTTGTTGCGCTAAGTAAATAAGGCAAACTCTCTTTTTGGTTTTGGTTTGTTGACTCTCTTTTTGGTTTTGCAACAACTTTTTTAAATTCTTTATGTGAGCCTTTTATCTTTTTAAAGTCATCTTCATATACTTTGTAATTTAGTTTTAGTGCTTTTGAGCTTTTAATAAGCCTTGATAATGTTTGATATTTTAGCTCATCATTATTTTTTATTAATGATTGTATGTATAAGTCTTTGATTTGATTATGAATTTGTAGCTTTGTTTGATGACTTGAGCTATTAAATTTATTATCAAAATTACTTAAAATTTCATTTGTATTAGCTCCAAATGCACAAATAAAAAAAACCAAGATGGCTAAAAAAAATCTAGCCATCTTCGCCTTCTGTTAATTTTTTTATAAGTTCTTTTACGCTTATAATCTCTTTTAGTCTATATCCGTTTGCACCAGTAAAAAATAGACCACTCTCTTTTTTGCCACTATAAGCATCAAAGAGTCTATCAGCTATGCAGTATCCAACTTTTTTTGCCTCTTTGCCTCTTTCGCACGGGCTTACGCAGTTGCTTATGCATTGTATTTTTGGTCCTGCGTTTTTGCTTACTAATTCAATTAGATTTGTTCTTATGCCTCTTGCAGGATATCCTACAGGACTTTTTAAAAGCTCAATATCTTTTTTCTCAGAAGCTAATAAAACCTCTTTGAAGCCATCACTAGCATCGCATTCGTGTGTTCCTATAAACCTAGTTCCCATTTGAACTCCGCTTGCACCAAGAGATATAAATTTTTTAATGTCTGCATTATCCCATACTCCACCAGCTGTAAATAAAGGAAAATTGCCCCATTGTTTTATCTCTTCAAGAACTGGTTTTACCAAGTTTTCTAGTTGATAATTTGGATCCAGGCATTGTTCATATGTAAAGCCTTGATGCCCTCCACTAAGTGGTCCTTCTAAGACAACTGCATCTGGTAGTCTATTGTATCTTTGTGTCCATCTTTTACATATTATTTTTAAAGCTTTCGCTGATGAAACTATCGGAACTAAAGCTACATCTTTAAAATTTTGAGTAAATTCTGGCAGGTTTGTAGGAAGTCCAGCACCTGATATTATGATATTTATTCCAGCTTCACATGCATCTTTTGCAACTCTAGCATAATCATTTGCAGCGCACATTATGTTTACACCAAGAGGTAAGTCCCCGCATATTTTTCTTGCATTGTCTATAACTGCTTTTAAGCCTTTTGTTGAGTAAAAATTATCACTACCAAGTGGCTTTGAGCTTAGTTCTTTGCTTATGTGTGCTCTATTTTCATAATACCCAGTTCCGACTGAACTAATTACACCAAGTCCGCCGTTTAGACTTACATTTCCTGCAAGCCTATCCCAACTTATGCCAAGACCCATTCCACCTTGTATTATTGGGTGTTTTATCTCATATTTTCCTATTTTTACTGATTTTAGTTCCATTTATATTACCTTAAGTTTTGCAAATTTTCTTTTTCCAACTTGAAGAACATATTCTCCGTTTTTTAGCTTAAGTTGGTCATCTTTTGTTTTTACTTGATCTATACTTACAGCATTTGCTGCTAAATCTCTTCTTGCTTGTGAATTTGTTGGTGATAGTTTGCAAAAGCTTAAAGCTTCTACAATCCATGCTGGAGCATTCATTTCAAAAGTTGGCATATCTGTTGGAAGCTCATTTTTTGTATGTATGCTATTAAATTCATTCTGTGCTTTTTTTGCTTTTTCTTCGCCGTGATATCTTTTTGTTATTTCAAAAGCCAAGTCTTCTTTTGCTTTTTTTGGATGATATTCTCCGTTTTCTACCTGTTTTTTTAAGGTATTTATCTCGTCGTTGCTTCTTTGGCTTAAAAGTTCATACCATCTCCACATAAGCTCATCTGATATACTAAGCACTTTTGCAAACATATCATTTTCATTTTCTGTAACGCCTATATAGTTTCCAAGACTCTTGCTCATTTTATTTACGCCATCAAGACCTTCAAGAAGTGGCATCATTATTATGGCTTGTTCTTTTCCGATATTGTATGTTCTTTGAAGAGTTCTTCCCATTAAAAGATTAAATTTCTGATCCGTTCCACCCATTTCTATGTCACATTTCATAGCAACACTATCATATCCTTGTAAAAGCGGGTATAAAAATTCGCTTATTGATATTGAGTTTCCTGATTTGTATCTTTTTTCAAAATCATCTCTTTCCAACATTCTGGCAACTGCAAATACGCTTGTTAGCTCAACTATACCAGCTGCACCAAGTTCATTTAGCCATTTTGCATTAAACATAACTTTTGTTTTGCTTTTATCTAAAATTTTAAAAACTTGTTCTTCATATGTTTTTGCATTTTTTACAACCGTTTCGTTATCTAGTTTTTTTCTTGTTGCTGACTTTCCTGTTGGATCACCAATCTGAGCTGTAAAATCGCCTATTAAAAATTGAACTATTGCGCCGTGTTTTTGCAATAAAGCCATTTTGTTTAAGATCACAGTATGTCCCAGGTGTAAATCAGGCGCCGTTGGATCAAATCCAGCTTTTACATAAAAATTTTCACCCTTTTCATAATAATTTTTTATCAAATCAAAAATACGAGATTCATCTATAAACTCAGCTACACCTCGTTTGATGTCTTGCATTATTTTGTTTAAATCAATCACTTTTTCTCCCTATTAAATTTTTAAATATAAGCATCATTTTCAGATATAAAATCAATAATTTTAAATCTCTCTTTTAGTCGTTTTTTAACCATATCAACACTTATTCCATCACATATCTCAACACTTAATATAAAAATATTGCTTGTTACTCCTGAGCTTTCATTTAAACTTATAGTGGCTAGATTGATTCCAAATTTTGTTAAATATGCTAAGAACTCAGCCAAAGAACCTTTTCTATTTTCTAGGCTTAGTATGATTTTATATCTATGAGGTGCATTTCTTGTCCATTTTACAAAAATCATCTCATTTTTATCACTTATAAACTTATTTGCTCTTTCACAAAGCTTATGATGAACTATCGCATTATGATTTTGTCTAAAGCCTATTATATCATCGCCTCTTTTTGGATTACAGCAATAATCAAACTCTACATTTGTTATTTTGTGGTTTGAATAAATTACTATATTTTCAAATTTTTGTTTTTTAACACTATATTTATCACCAAGAGTTAATATAAAAGGTCTATCTTTTTTTATATGTTTTTTGAATAAATTTACAACTTCTTGTAGGTATATAGAGTCTGTTGCAATCCTGTGGATTTTTTTACTTAGATTTTCTTTTTCTATCCATGATAAAACTTTTTTTCTAGGCACATCAAAAATACTTTGTAAAATTTCAATAGCAATTGTATTGTTTAAATCTTTTAATTTTTGATTGCACAATGCACGGATTGTTGCTTTTGCTTTTCCTGTTTTAACGCTTTGTATCCAAGAACATCTGTGTTTTGGCTCATCCGATGTGATTATTTTTACTATATCTCCATTTTTAAGCTCTGTTAAAAGCGGTACTTTGACTCTGTTTACAAATGCTTCTTTTGCATATAGTCCTATTTCTGTGTGAACTTCATAAGCATAATCAAGAACAGTTGCACCCCTTGGAAGTGTAAAAATACCACCCTTTGGAGAATACACTGCTATATCTTCTGTGTAAAGACTATCTTTTGCATATTCATATAGCTCTTCTGGATTATTTTCAGCTTCGTTTTGCATTCCTATGTCATTTAGCCAGTCTAGTTTTGGATTTAGCATACTTCCACCTTTGTATTTCCAGTGCGCAGCTACTCCAAATTCGGCAGTTTTATGCATATCAAATGTTCTTATTTGAACTTCAAATATGCTTTTATCATCAAAAATTGTTGTATGAATTGTCTGATATCCATTTTGTTTTGGAAGTGCTATATAGTCTTTAAATCTTGATATTAAAGGGTTAAAGTTTATATGTAAATTTCCAAGCGCCAAATAACAATCAAGCGGATTTTTTACTAATATTCTAACTGCTAATAAATCCAATACTTCTTCTATACTAAAACCTTTTCTTTGCATTTTAAGGTATATAGAATAGTAATGTTTTATTCTTTTTTGCATTTCAAAACTTCCATCTATAAAGCCATTTTTTAATAAAATTTGACCTATTTTTTCAAGAAATGAATTTAGTTTTAATGTAAGTTGTTGCTTGTGTTCATTTAAATACTTATCTATTTTTTCGTATTCTTCTGGAAGTATATATTTAAAGCTCAAATCTTCTAGTATGTTTTTTATAGATGATATCCCCAATCTATGTGCTATTGGTGCATACACCATCATTGTTTCTTCAGCGATTCTTTTTTGCTTTTCTGGTTTTAGTGCTTCTAGTGTTAGCATGTTGTGAAGTCTATCACATAGTTTTACAACCAATGCTCTAACATCTTCAATGGATATAAGAAGCATTTTTCTAAAATTTAGTGCCGAATTTGCTAGTTTTTCGTTACTGCTTGAGCTTGCTAATTTATCTTCTCTTATGTTTACTATCTTTGTTAAACCCTCAACTAGTTTAGAAACCTCTTCCCCAAACTCAACTTTTATATCTTCTTGTGTTTTTACGGTGTCTTCTACTACATCGTGAAGTATGGCGGCCATTATCATGCTTTCACCGCCACCCATATAAGCAACTATACAAGCAACCAAAATTGGATGTATGGCATAAGGTTCTCCACTTTTTCTATATTGTCCAGCGTGTGCTAGTATGCAAAGATCTATCGCTTTTATAATGTTTTCATTTTTCTCGCATAAGGAAAACAGCAATTCTTTTGCATCTGGTATGCTTTTACAAACAACTATCTCATCTAGTAGTTGTTCTAAGAAAATATTATTTTTTTTCAACAATGGCGTCTAGTCCTATTTTGCCCTCGGCTACTTCAAGAAGTGCTATATCTGCTGGTTTTAATTTTTCATTTCCTAATTCAACTAAAACATCAGCTCCATTTGCGATAGCTTCTGCTCTTTTTGATACAACAAGTGCTAGTTTATATCTGTCGTCGCCAACTTGTTTTAGTGCTTTTGCTGTTATTTGTTCTGTTCTCATTATCTTCCTTTAAATTATTTTACTATTGAATAAACGGCATTTTCATCGCCTTGTATTATACTTAATAAATTTCCTTTTTTGAACATATTGCAAACGATAATTGGTAAATTATTATCTTGTGCTAATGCTATTGATGTATCATCCATTACTTTTATGTTATCTTCCATAGCTTCTTTATAGCTTAAAGTATTAAGAAGGTTTGCGTCTTCAAATTTTTCAGGATCTTTGTCATATACTCCATCTACTTTTGTAGCTTTTATTATCATATCAGAATTAATCTCTATCGCTCTTAATGTAGCTGCGGTATCTGTTGTAAAAAATGGATTTCCGGTTCCTGCCGCAAAAATTACAACTCTACCTTTTTCAAGGTGTCTTTGTGCTCTGCCCATGATGAATGTTTCGCATATTGCTTCCATTTTAATAGCACTTTGAACCCTTACACAAACACCAGTGTGTTCTAAAGCCTCTCTCATCGCTATTGAGTTTATGACTGTTGAAAGCATACCCATGTGATCACCACTTGTTCTTTTTATTATGCCATCTTTAGCTGCACTTACACCTCTTATGATGTTGCCACCACCTATTACTATTCCTACTTCAATATCGTTTTTTACAAGCTCTTTTATCTCTTGTGCTATAAATTTTACTACCGAATTATCTATTCCAAAACCAGTATTACCGGCTAATGCTTCACCTGAGAATTTAACTAAAACACGTTTTCTTTTGACCATATTGCGCTCCTTGAAAATTCTATTATTTTATCTAAAACACATTTAAAATAAGATAATAATATGGAGTATTGAGTATAATATTGTATTATTTTATAAAGAAGGTAATTTTATGGAAAATGCTATTTTTATAACCGGAACTTCAACAGATATCGGTAAGACTTATATAAGTGCTTTGATATGTAAACATATGATTGCAAAAAATATAAATGTTGGCTATTTTAAACCTGTTGCAAGTGGAAACATAAAAGATAAAAATGGGAATTTAATAGTTGGCGATGTGCGTTTTGTTAAGGAATTTTCTGGCATAAAATTTGATGAAAAAAAGATGTATTCTTTTGCTTACGAAAGAGCGTATTCTCCACATCTTGCCTGTAAATTTGAAAAAAATCCACCAAAAATGGATAAGATTTTAAAAGATATAGAATTGATTTTTAATGATAGTGATTTTTTAGTTATTGAGGGTAGTGGGGGGATTGTGTGTCCTCTTAGATGGGATGATGAAAAAATTATGCAAATAGACATCGTTCGCTTATTGGGTTGTGAAGTTTTGATAGTTGCAGATGCTGGACTTGGAGGTATAAACTCAACTATTTTAACGATTGAATATTTAAGAGATCAAAATATCAAAATAAAAGGTATTGTTTTGAATAACTTTGATGAATCAAGTGATATTTGCAACGATAATAAAATTATGATAGAACAAATAGGCAAGGTTGAAATTTTAGGAATTGTAAAGCCAAAAGACACAGATATGGATATTAATTTGAGTGTTTAGCTTTTTATTTATCCAAAATCTCTTCCATGCTTTTTAGACAAAGAGAGATAGCTTTGTCTATCTCATCTTTTTTTATATTTAAGGGTGGGTTAAAATACAAAACATTGCCTAATGGTCTTAATAAAAGACCGTTTTTAAGGGCTTTTTTATAAATTTGATAGCCAACTCTATCTTTTGGATTAAAATCTATTTTTTTATCTTTATCAAGTACAAGCTCAATTGCATTTATAAGACCTATGTTTCTAATTTCGCCAACATTTTTATGATTTTTTAATGCTAAGTTTATATTTTCATTTAGATATTTTGCATTTTTTTGAGCTATTTTTAGTATGTTTTCATCTTTTATTACTTTTAATACACCAAGTGCAGCTGCACACCCTAAGGGATTTCCACTATAGGTATGCGAGTGCATAAATGCCTTGCCTTCGCTGTAAGGTGCATAAAAAGCGTCATAAATTTCTTGTGTAGTTATGGTTATAGACATTGGCATATATCCACCGGTAAGCCCCTTTGAAATTACCATTATGTCAGGGCTAACTTGTGCGTGTTCAAAAGCAAACATCTTTCCGGTTCTACCAAATCCAGTTGCTATCTCATCTGCTATGATTAAAACTTTATATTCGTTACAAATTTCACGAAGTTTTTTTAAATATTTAGCTGGATATATTTTCATACCAGCAGCACCTTGAAGCAGGGGTTCTATTATGATTGCAGCTGTGTTTTTTCCATGTTTTTTAAACTCTTTTTTTACATGTTCAAAACACTCAGTATCGCATGTTTGCCTTGTTTTGTTAAACTCACATCTATAGCAATCAGGTGATTTTATACGTATGCTGTCTATTAATATGGGCTTGTAAATTTTAGCATATAAATCCATGGCCCCAACAGATAAAGCTCCTATCGTTTCTCCATGATAGCCGCCATCAAGGCACATAAATTTTGTTTTTTGTGGATTATTTGTTTGATAGTGATATTGAAAGCTCATTTTTAAAGCACTCTCAACAGCGGAGCTTCCGTTGTCTGAAAAGTTAAATTTACAAAGTCCTTTTGGAACAATTTCGCTTAATTGTTTTGTAAGTTCTATGGCTCCTTCGTGGCTAAAATTTGCAAATATAACGTGCTCTAATTTATCTAGTTGTTTTTTTATATTATTATTTATTGTTTCATTACAATGCCCAAGTAAATTACACCACCAAGAACTAACTATATCTATATATTGCTTATCATCTTTGTCGTATAGATATATACCTTTTGCTTTTTTGATGATGATTGGAGGTAGCTCTTCATAATCTTTCATTTGAGAACATGGATGCCATATATATTTTAAATCAAGTTCTTCTAATGTCATTGCTTACCTTTTTTTAGTTGTTATGATTTTATAAGCTCAAGTGGATCTATATGATAGTTTTTTTGTGTAACTTCAAATGTTAGGTCATCTAAAACTCTTCCTATCACGTATCCTTTTTTTACATTTTTACCAACTTTTATAGTTGGTGCTATTTGATTTAAATGAGCATATATTGTGTGAATACCATTACTATGTTGTATGATTATTACTTTATCAAGTAGTTGTGTTTGTTTTGCAAATACAACCTTGCCATCTAGCACTGTTTTAACCTTTGCATTTGCTGTTTTTGAATTAAGAACAACTGATTCATTAAAGATTTTTATATTATAAACAGGGTCTACGTAGTTTCCAAATTTTTGTTTTACGCTAAAGCTATCAAGAGGGGCTATTGTTTTTGCTCCAGTATATTTTTTGACTGATGTTTTTTGGTAGCTTGAGCCTAGCTGTTTTATGTTTGATATATTTGCTTGTGATGAGTTTAAAGTCTGTGATTTTGTATCTTTTTTTGCCTCTTTTTCTCGTTTTTCAACTATAGCTAATTGTTCAAGTGTTTGTCTTAATTCATCTTGCTGGATTTGAAGTTTTTGAAGTTTTTTTGTATAAATTTCTTTATCACGTTTTAAATTTCTAATTGTATTTTTTTGTTCATTTCTTAGGCTAATTAGCTCATTTTGCTTATCTTTATGCTCTTTTATCCTATTTTGGATTTTTGCTATTTTGTCTGATTTTTCTTTTATTAGATTTGAGGTTTCTTCATAATTTTTTGACATTTTTTTTAAATTATTTTTTAAAACATCATTGAGTTTTGATAAAATAGTTGATGACATTATGGCGTCATAACTCTCATCAAGCCCATCGTTTTCTAGCATTAAATCCATAGAAAAATCTTGAGCTATTATTCTTATTATATTTTGCTCTATCTCTTTTTGATTTTTTATAAGTTCTTTGTTTTGTTCACTTAATGTATTTAATTCTTTGTTTGTTTCTGTTTCGTTGTCTTGTAGTTCGTTTATTTGGTCTTTTATTTTTGTTATATCGTTTGCTATATTTTTTAGTTTATTTTCACTTTCTAGTACATCTTTTGCTAAATCATCAAGCTTTTTATTTAGTTGTTTTGATAAAATTTCTGATGAGTGAAGTGAGCTTTTGTTTGTTTCTATTTTTTTTTGTGTGGTTGTTTTAGCTGCAAATAACACTAATGTAGATAGTATTATTATAAGAATTTTTTTCATTTTATTTTATTTAGCCTTTTTCATAACCACACTTACAGCAAAAAAGCTAAAAACCAATGCTGAAACTAGTAATGTTAGGCTGTCATATAAAGAAATTTTTGATATATTTATGCTTATTTGTTCTACTTCTTCTTTTATAAAATTTATATTAGGTAAAAAATAAAATATCAAAGATATTATTAATGTTGAAAATATCGCACAAAATATCGCACTTTTATATAAAACAGAGCTTTTTAGCCAAAAACCCGCACCAAAAAGACTCATTATTTCTATCCTTTCTTTGTGTTCATAAACCCAAATTCGGATCTGTTTTGACATAAGCAATAACCCTATAAATGCAACTAAAAACATAAATATATATGCTATTGATTTTGTGAGTTTTAATGTTTTGTATACTTTGTCATGAGTTTTTGCAAATGTTTCTATCTTATTTATTCCATCTACTTTTAGTAATTTTTGGCGTATTTCGTTCATATATTTTGTGCTTGGCAAGGAGTTTAGTTTTAGACTATAAAATTTAGGTAGTGTGTTTTTTAGGATTGATAAATTTTTATTTGAAATATCATTTTGTAGCCTATTTAATATCTTATCTGAACTAATTTGTGAAATTGAAGAAAATGTGTTTATAAGTGGTTTTATAACTGCTTCGCTTAACTCTTTTGTTGAGACTATAACTATATTATAATCGTTGTTCATAAGTTTTTCATAATTTTTTACTGTATTATTTGCAAGAATGCTAAATTGTATTGAAAACAAGATTGCTATTAGTGCTAATATAAAGCTAAAATTATTTCTAAGCAATCTCATTTATATCTCCATTTTCTATCATAAAATGTCTATATGGTATTCTTAAATTTGATGGTATATGGTGAGTTACCACAACAACTGTTGTTCCTAAAAATTCCCTAGCTGACATAAGCAAAGACCATATAACATCACTTGAATACTCATCTAGGTTTCCTGTCGGTTCATCACATAATAATAAATTTGGATTATGCGCCAAAGCTCTTGCCATTGCAACTCTTTGTTGTTCGCCACCACTTAATTCTAATGGATATTTATGTGCTTTGTGTAACATATTGACATGTTTTAGTAGCTTTGCTGCTTGTTTTTTGCATATACTTTGAGAAATTCCTTTTATCAAAAGTGGAAGCATGACATTTTGTTCAACACTCCACTCATTTATCAATCGGTAGTTTTGAAAAATTATTCCTATTCTTTGTCTTAATCTATTTAGCTCATTTTGACTTATATTGTTTAGTTTGGTTAAGCACACATTAAGATCGCCAACTTTTGGCTTTATATCCCCATAAAATGATTTTAGTAGAGTTGATTTTCCGCTACCACTTTTACCTGTTATAAATGCAAAATCATTAGTTTTTATATCTAAATTTGCACCCTTTATAACAATTTCTTCGTGTTCATAAGCAAGGATTAAATTTCTAGCAGTTATTATATTTTGCATTGATTTAAAAAATCCTCTAAAATTTTGTGTGCTTTTAAGTTTTCTCTTGTAAAAAGAGGTTGCTTTATAAAGTATTCACAAGTTTCGTTTTCTAATTTTATATAGCAGCGTTCGGGTTTATTAAATGCACCCAAAGCTAGTTTTATGATCAGTCTTTCATCGCTCTTGTATAGCTCTTCAAAATGTAAAAAATAATCCTCTTCTTTTATTGTATGGTTGTTAAAATTTAGAGCTATTTTTGATAAATCATATCTATTTTTAAAAGAAAAATCACTCTCTTTTTTTATCTCTTCGCTATTTTTTATACAAGTATAACTCATATCATAGATATCTTTTTCCATCTTTTTCCATCTATCTTCATACTTGCTACTTACTGATAGATCTTGATTTTTTTTGATATTTATTTGTGAATTTTCCAAAGCCAAGAAGAGAGACAAACTAAAATCAAAATACTCTTTGCTATCTGTTCTTAGTTCAAAATTTCCACCTATTTTCAGTGTTCTTTCACACTCTTTTGCAAACTCATAAGATACAACTCTTCTGTGTTCTGCCTTATCCCAAGGCACCGGAAAATGTAAAAATATCTTATCTATCAAGTTTGAATCAATTAATGATAATAGCAATCTAGCATCGGTATCTACTAGTTTTACATTGTGTAAGTTTTCGCTTTTAGCTAGTTTTGTTACTTGCTCTATACTTGGTTTGTATATTTCTATACCTATTATAAGTGTATTTGGATTGTTTCTTGCTTGATAAAGCAAGTGTCTTCCTGAGCCAAATCCTATCTCTATAAAAATTTGTTTAAAATTATATTTTAGCTTTTCAAATTCTTCTAAAAACTCATTTATACCGACTATGTATTCTGGTTTTTCTAGAAGTCTTGTTTTTTTAAAAGCCATAGCTTCGCTTACAACATCTTTAGTGTTTTCATCTTTATATACACTTAATGCCTTTTGCAAAAGCCCAACCCTTGATGGTCTGGTTATCTTTTCGCCTTTTATTGTATAGCTATTTTTTTCATTTAGTTTTGAGATTATGAAAAAACTCTGATCCATGCTTTTGCTATATATGAGTTTTTCTTTTCTGCCGCTTACTTCCCATAAAAACTCGACATCATCCTTTCCAAAAGGATATGGTTTGTCGCATATACTCTTTGCTATGAAATTTGGCATTATTTAGCACTTACTTCTAATGAATTTGAGTGTTTTGAAACCAAATCATATTTATCAATAGCTATAACTTTATATGTGTAGGTTGCATTAAGCTCAATATCATTATCTTCATAATAAGGCTGTTTTATGTTGTTAATGATTTTTTCATTTGAGTTGTTGTCTTTTCTGTAAAGTGTATATGACACAGCTCTTTGTATATTATTCCAATTTAAATTTATACTACTTCCATTAAAGTTGTATGATATAAACTCAGGGGCTATAGGAGATTCAAGTGTTTTTCCTTCTACTGGCGCATCTTGTTTTATACTTTCTAGCTCATCTTTATCAACTACAGTTACTTTATAATATCTTGTTGCGCCATTTGAGTTTATAAGATCTTCAAAATGATTGCTTGTTGTTTTTGCGAGGTATGTATATGGTAAAAATTTGCTAATAGAACGATATACGTTATAGTGTGAAAAATCATCCATTGCAACTCCATCCCAAGACAAAATAATCTTTTTAGGCGCATTTTGTGTTGCAGTTAAATTTATTACACCTTTTGGTAGCTCTTTTGTTGTTGCTTTTATTATTTCACTAGGTTTTGATACCACGCCATTACCAGTTTTTACTTCAATTATGTATTTATACGTGTTGCCGTGTTTTACGCTAGAATCTATAAACTCAGCGTTAAGTCTTCCTTTTACTTCGGCTATTTCTCTAAAATTATCTGAGTTGAAATTTGCTCTTTTTATTATATAGCTTACTACGCTTGTGCTTGGATGAGGTCTCCATATGATTTTTACACGGCCGGGAAGACCCGCTATCGCAACAGCAAAAGGCACAGATTCTATTAATGGTTTAGTCGTAGCTTCAACGCTATCTCCGCCATTTGAAATTGCTGTTTTAGAATATGTTTTCAGCATATATGTATAGGTTGTGTTTGGTGATAAACCTTTATCAACATAGTGGGTAGCAAATCTATCTGGTATTATCGCTACTGGTTTGAAATTTTCACCCTTTTTATTCATTCTATAAAGTTGATACCCTATAACATTTTCATCATTTATAGCCAACCACTCAAAGCCTATTTCATTTATGTCGGTTATTGTTTTTAAACTTGTTATGTTTGGTAATGACGCACTTGGCTGTGTCGGAATACTATTTGATGCACATCCAGCTATCAAGATCGCAAAAAGAGTCATTGATAAAATTAGTTTCAGTTTTTTCATAAAATAATTCCTTTGAAAAATTTTTAAATGCTATTTGCTTAAAATCATCATAAAATGGAGCTTTAAATTCCATCCTTTGTTTTGTAGTTGGATGAATAAAATAAAGCATATAGGCATGTAGCATAACTCTACTAATTTTATCTTTTTCGCTCTTAAATCCGTATAAATCATCGCCCAAAATATGTCTATTTATGCTTTCTAAGTGAACTCTTATTTGATGGGTTCTTCCTGTAAAAAGTTTAGCGGCTATTAGGTTTGCATTTTTTGATGGTATTAGGTTTAAAAATGCTGTTTTTGCATCTCTTCCGCCTTGTATTATTGCTTTTTTTAAGCGATTTTTGTTATTTCTTCCTATCGGTCTTTGTATTATGCAATTTTCTTTTAAAGCAAAATCACTAAGTGCTAGATAAATTCTTCCCATGCTTTTATCTAGAAGTTGATTACTTAAAATTGTATGTGCTGTATTATTTTTTGCAACCACCAAAGCCCCACTTGTTCCTTTGTCAAGCCTATGAACAATGCCAGCTCTTATGTCTCCGTTTAAATTTGATAGCATAAAATTATTTTGATTAAGCCACTCAACTAAGCTAGCCTCTTTTAAGCTACTTGCTCCGTGAACGGCGATATGCGGTGGTTTATTTATAACAAGTAAATCATCATCTTCGTATATTATAGGAACATCAAAATCAGCTTGGAATTTGTCCTCTTTTATCTTTGGCTTGGCAAATTCAACCAAGATATTATCATCTATGTAAACTTTAAAAGATGGCTTTGTTGTCTGTTTTGTGTTGACTTTTACAAGCCCATCTTTTATTAAGTTTAATGCTTGGTTCCTTGAAATTTGTAGCTCATTTGAGATACAAACATCCAATCTTTGTTCGTTTTTTGTAATAAATTCAACCAAATTTTTACCTTTTTATGTTAATATTTGCTAAAAAATAGGGCTAATGCTTGATAAGACTTGATAGACGTATTTTAACACATTTTGATTTTTTTCAGTTATTTTTGATTATACCGATAATTATTTTATCATATATTTTAGTATCTGAGGTAAATACAACTTTGGCTGGAAAACAAATTGTATATTTTAGTGCCGGATTTATGCTTTTTTGTCTATTTTTTTTAATGCCCATAAGAAGACTTCAATGGATAATTCCGACTGTTTATTGGTTTAATATCGTTTTACTAGTTAGTGTTGAGTTTTTTGGTATTAGTAAACTTGGTGCTCAAAGGTGGCTTGATATTCCTTTTGTGCATTTTACACTTCAACCTTCTGAGATGATGAAGCCAGCACTTTTGCTTATGCTTGCTTATCTTATTAAAAAGCGACCACCTGATGAAGAAGGGTATAATTTAAAAGAGTTTTTAAGGCTTAGTTTTTATATACTTTTGCCATTTGTTTTAATAGCCAAAGAACCTGATTTGGGTACTGCTCTTATACTTTTGCTAGTCGGTTACGCTGTTTTGTTTGTAATAGGCGTAAATAAGAGAATTTGGATAACAATTTTTGTTGCGATAGCCTGTTTGGCTCCTGTTTTGTATGAAAATTTACACGATTATCAAAAAAAGAGAATTTTGGATTTTATCTCTGAAAAGCCTAGCTATCACGTTAGACAAAGTATTATAGCTATAGGTAGTGGTGGGCTAAAAGGTAAGCCAAAAGATGAGGCAACTCAAACACATTTTAAGTTTTTACCTATAGCTACAAGTGATTTTATATTTGCATATACTATTGAGAGATTTGGTTTTTATGGAGCTCTTGGATTACTTGGTTTTTATGGAGCTTTGATAGCTCATCTTTTGAGTTTAAATTATATGCTTAAAAATGATCATTTTACGCAAGTTATGACTACTGGTATTGCTGTTATGATTTTTATATATGTTGGTGTAAATATATCTATGACTATAGGTTTTGCACCGGTTGTTGGTGTTCCTTTGCCATTTTTTAGTTATGGGGGAACTAGTTTTGTGACTTTTATGGTTCTTTTTGGGATGTTGGAAAATTTGCTTACATTTAGATATGATTTTGCTGGGAAATTCTTAAAATTTCAAAGATAGATAATGGTGCAAAAAAATGACAAATTTACAAAATGTCATTTTTTTAAGTTATTAAGCTTTTTTTAGGAATTCGGTTTTTAAAACAATAACTCCCATTTTATCAATTCTACATTCTATTTCATTGTCTTTGTTTGTTAGTTTTATATTTTTAACAAGTGTTCCTCTTTTTATCGTTGAACCAGCACCTTTTACCTTTAAGTCTTTGATTAGTGTTACACTATCTCCAGCATTTAGTTCTGTTCCATTTGCATCTTTTGCCATGTATCTCCTTTATTTAAAATTTGGATTAAAGTTTAATTCTCTTGCTCTATTTATAAAAATTTTTAAAGCCTTATTCTCTTTTTTACCCATTTTATATGTTATAAATTTTAAATACCATCTTATATCTTTTTCTGGTATTTGTCTTGATAATGAATACTTTTTAAGTATATAAGTAGGAATTTTTACATTTTGTTTGCAAAAAGACGACACAAGTTTTTTGTATATACTTGCATTTTTTACATAACAAAATCTACCAAAAACAAATGGTAAGTTTGTTTTTTGTCTCCATGTTTTTCCTAAATCAAAAAAGTTATCTTTGCCTTCATTTAAAAAAGCTTTTAATGCTCTATCTCCTATGATAACCTCGCCTTTTATATTTAAAACTCTTGCTAGCATGTTTGAGCTATCACTTGCGCTATCTAGTTTTGGTTTTGAGTTTTTTCTTACTAAGACACTTTTTACATCGTTTTTGGCTATTATTCCAAAGTCAAGCTTTTTATATTTTGTTCTTCTGCTTTCTATACTTGAAATTATAGCAGCATCTATTTTTGATCTCAAAAGAGCTTTGTTTAGTTTGCTTGGA
The DNA here is from genome assembly GCF_002022005.1 of Campylobacter pinnipediorum subsp. caledonicus. Taxonomy (NCBI): domain Bacteria; kingdom Pseudomonadati; phylum Campylobacterota; class Epsilonproteobacteria; order Campylobacterales; family Campylobacteraceae; genus Campylobacter; species Campylobacter pinnipediorum. The sequence continues at coordinate 1,406,389 of NZ_CP017258.1, read as the reverse complement.
ACATCTTTTTTATGTTCTATACTTTTTTTAACATAGCTTTTTAGGTTGCTTTTTTTCAAAAATATATGAAAAGGTAATAAATTTAAATAATCAATCTTTCCAAAGTTCATATATACACTTTACTTTAAAATTCTTTTTGTTAATTATATAGTTTATCAAAAAAAACCAAACAAACAGTTAAAATAGAATTATTTGGTGCTATATACGATTAAATTTCTTAAAATATTATAAATAAAGAGAATAATTAGTTAAAAGATAGAGAGTTTTTCTCTATCTTTTATTTTATTTTTTGTTGTGTTTGTATTATTTGTTTAAACTAGATTCAAGCATCCAAATGCTTTTTTCATATTTAGCTATCTTTTCTTGAGCATAAGCTTGAGTTGTAGTATCACCCTCAGCTAATTCATCTAATTTTTTAAACTCACCTAATAGGTGTTTATAATCAGCTAATACTAATTCTAATACTTCTGTTGGAGCATAGCTATCTTTTGGAGTATGTGTTATATGAGACATCTTTAATAGTTCATCACCTTTTACTATAGCTTTACCGCCTAGCATTATAGCTCTTTCAGCAATATCATCAAACATATCATGCATATCTTCATAAGCTTGTTCTGTATATTCATGTATACTATAAAACTGAATTCCTTTTACATTCCAATGCAAATCATGAAGTTTTATATATAAAGCATGAGTATCAGCTTGTATTTGATTTAATTGAGCAATTACCTTTGACATTTTTGTCTCCTTTATATCTTTATAAATTATTAAAATTATATCACAAAATATTTAATACATCATAAACTAAATAATAAAACTATTAATTGATAAAATTAATTATAATAGCTCATCATTGAACTTTGAAGTATCAAAATTCTTACCTAAAAATTCACAGATTTTTTCTATATCAACCCTTGCTGTTTCAAAACAGCTTGTAGCGCCAGGACTTGGAGTCATATTAAATACTATCCCATCATCAGTATTTATTTTTCCTTGTCCAAACTCAAGTCTTTTACTTTGTTTGTCAATAACCTGAGGCCTCACTCCACCAAATTCTTTAGCATAATAAAGCTCATCATCTTTAAGGCTAGGTACTATTTTTCTTGCATTTTTTGTAAATACTTGTTTGTTTAACAGTGGCAATTCAAATAATAAATTTCTCAAAGTATAATCTCTTATGTCTTTATCTTTTAATAAATTCCAAAATATATCTATAACTTTTTTATCTAGCTTTAAAGATTCAAAAAAATCAAAAAAGCTATCTAGGTTTTTGTATCTTTCTAATTTTGGTATTACAAATGCTGTGGGCCCAAATCTTGTCTTTTCTCCAGCTAGTATATCAGGGTCTGCATGAAGTGCAGCAAATGGAAGTTTGTGATTTTGAACCATATAGACTTTTCCGTTTAAAATTTTTCTTTTTGCAAAGTAAAAACTTCCAGCTATCGGAAGAGTGCTTAAATGTAAACCATATCCCATTTTATGCGCTAGATAAAGGGAGTATGTTCCCGCATTAACCACCACAAAATCAGCTGTTATAGACAGATTGTTGTTTGTTTTTATATAAAAAGTATCGCCTATTTTTTTTATATCTTTTACTTCTGAATTTAGATAAAGTTTATATTGTTCTCCACCTATGTTTTTTGCATTTTTTACAAGCGAATCGCTCATAGCTCCATAATCCATCGTAGTGTATTCACCTTTTTCAACACCCATAGCTATGATCTCTTCTTTTCTTTCATTTAGTGCTGAATCAAAAACAACATTCGGCTCTATCTGTTTTAATTTTTCTTTGTCAAAAAGCTGTAAATTTGGATAAATTTCTTTAAAATCTTCATATCTTGATTTTATTAGATTTACCTCTTTTTCTCCAACTCCAAGAACCATTTTTTGATGAGAAAACATAAATTTTTCATTGTAATTGTATTTTAGAGCATAATTTACAGTCATTTTTGCTACTTTAGCGACATTTGATGCTTTTTCTTTTGAGTAATTAGTCTCTATATCTCCACAATGAATAGTCTGAGAATTACAATTTCCTTTTGTGTTTAACGTGGCAATGTCTTCGTATTTTTCTATAATAGCAGCACTTTTTATGTCTGTAAAATTTGCAAGTGAATAAAATAATGCACATCCACTAATACCGCCTCCCACAATAACTACTTCATAGTGTTTTTGCTTCATGTATTCTCCTTATGGCTGTTTTATTTGATTGATAAAATTATATAAGTTTGTTTGATGCAAAAATATTCAAATAAATGTAAAATTGTTATATATTATTAATTTATCTCCTCTTGCAGTTTTCTTAAAGCTTGTATTCTGTCATTTGTGTTAGGATGTGTGCGAAATAGCTGCGATAACCTACCACTTATACCACTAAATGGATTTATTATAAACATATGCGCGCTTTGTTCTGATGCATTTTTCATTCGGTAGCTATTGGCATAATTTTCAAGTTTCATTAAAGCACTTGCTAGGTGTTGTGGTTTTTTGGTTATAAGTGCTGCGCCTTTATCTGCTTTGTATTCTCTTTCTCTTGATATTGCCATTTGAATTATACTTGCTACAATTGGCATTATTATCGCAAATACTATTATCAAAAACTTATTTGAATTTTTTGAATTGTTTGTTATTGCTCCAAACTTAGCAAAATTAGCAGTCATGGCTATAGCGCCCGCCATTACAGCTACTATGCTTCCTGTTAATATATCATAATGCTTTATGTGGCTTAATTCGTGTGCGATTACACCCTCTATTTCTTCTTCATTTAGCAAGTCTAAAAGTCCTTCTGTTACAGCAACTGCTGCATGTTTGGGGTTTCTCCCTGTTGCAAAAGCATTTGGTGATTTTTCAGGGATTATGTATATTGCCGGCATTTGGATATTTGCCTTTTTACAAAGATTTTTTACTATTTTAAATAATCCTTGTGCATTGTGTTCATCCACTTTTATTGCATTGTATCTTTTTAAAACTAGCTTATCGCTAAAAAAATATGAGAAAAAATTGGAACCAAGAGCTATTAAAAATGCTATAAACATTCCCTCTTTTCCGCCAATTAAGCCACCGGTAAATATAAAAACCACCATCAAAGATAGCATTAAAATAGTTGTTTTAAAAATTTCCATTTTTTATCGCTTCTCTAAAAATAGCCACATCAACCTTTAATTTTGCTAGTTTTTCAAGTTCGTTTTCATCTTGTATAACACAAGCAATTTTGCTATCAAACATATAAAACTCAGCAAGTTTGCTAAATTTCAATGCCGTATTTTCATCGCATATTATAAGCTCGGCATTTACAGCGTTTGCAATAAGTGCTTGTTGTGCATTAAAACACTCTATGCTAAATTCCAAACCAAGCTCTGTGGCCTTTTTTATAAGTTCTTGATTGTACCTAAAAATAATACTCTTTTCTTTAAGATTTTCATCTATCTTGTCTACAAAAAATATATCCTTGCTTTTTATTAATGGATGACCTATGATTTTCATTTATTTGCCTTTTATACAGTCTTTACATATGTATTGTCCACTGCTTAAAATCGCACTTTTTGTTGTTACAAAAGTTCCACATTTTGAACATTGAACAAAATTTTCTATCTCTTTTTCTTCCTTTGGCGCTTGTTTTTTCTTTTTAAAAAACAAAACATAAAGAATAAAAAGTATTGTCGCAAGTGTTAAAAATTTAGCTATCATTTTACGCTCATTATTATATAATTTCTATTTTTATTATTATAAATTTTTGCTTTAAGTCCATCTAATTCATCTACAACACTAGAACCCTTATATAGCATAAATTTTGTATTTTCATCATAAAAACCATCACAAATTTTTATCAAATCTTTTGTTTTCATTAACGCTCTTGAAGTTATCAAATCAGCTTTAAATTTTTCACCTTCTTGAATTTTTTTGCTATGAACTGTTATGTTTTTTAATCCAAGATTTATCTTTGCATAGCTAAGAAAAGATGATTTTTTTAAATTTGGCTCAAACAGATGCCACTCGCATTCTTGTATTTTCATGGCTAAAAATATAGCTGGGAAACCAGCTCCAGATCCTATATCTATGGCTATTTTTGGATTTATATCTAAAAACTCAAGTGGCGCTATACTATCCATAACTTGGTTTTTTATATCTTTATAATTTGTAAGGCTATGAATTTTATTAAATTGTTTTAAAATTTCACCAAATTTAGCCACATTTTCTTCAAAATTACTCATCTTTAAGCATATGTCCCATTTGTTCTTGCTTGATTTTTAGATAAGATTCATTAAATTTGTTTGATTTTATTACAACAGGAATTCTTGAAACTATCTCAACTTTTTTAAGCCCTTTGAGTTTTTCTGGATTGTTTGTTAGTAAATTTATCTTTTTGATGCCAAAATGTTCTAGTATAAAATCAACTATTTCGTAGGTTCTTTCATCTGCTTTAAAACCAAGCTGATGATTTGCCTGTATTGTGTCAAACCCTTTATCTTGTAAAGCATAAGCGTTGATTTTGTTTAAAAGCCCTATGTTTCTTCCTTCTTGTCTTAGGTAAATAACCATGCCGCTATTTTTTTCTATGAAACTTAAACTAGCTTCAAGTTGATCTCTACAGTCGCACTTTAAGCTTCCTATTGCATCTCCTGTTAGACATTCAGAATGTATCCTTACATTTACTATTTCTTTTAAAGGTTCTTTATATATTGCTAGATGTTCTTTTTCGTTTTCTTTAAATGCTTTTAACTTATACTTTCCAAACCTAGAAGGCAAATTTGCAACATCAGAAATTTCTATTTTCATTTTAAATTTACTCCAACTATGATAAACTTTTATCAAACATTTTATCAAATAAAAGGCAAAATTATGTTTAAGCGTTTTAGAAGACTTAGGATAAATGAAAATTTACGAGAGATGGTTAAAGAGACAACACTTAGTTCTAATGACTTAATATATCCGCTTTTTGTGGTTCCTGGAACAAATATAAAAAAAGAGATATCTTCTATGCCGGGCGTTTTTCAACTTAGTCAAGATGAAATTTTAAAAGAGTGTGAAGAGATAATAAATCTAGGCATAAAGTCAATTATTTTATTTGGTATACCTGAGATAAAAGATAGTATAGGAAGTGACGCTTTGAGTGATGATGGAATTATTGCAAAAACACTTCGTGCTATAAAAAGCAAGTTTCCAAAATTATTTGTTATAACTGATCTTTGTTTTTGTGAATATACAGACCATGGACATTGCGGTATATTAGATCATGTTTATCAAACGGTTGATAATGATGCTACTCTTGAAATTTCAGCAAAACAGGCTTTGATTCACGCTAGAAATGGTGCGGATATGATAGCTCCAAGTGGCATGATGGATGGAATAATACAAACTTTAAGAAGCTCTCTTGATAGCAATGGTTATGAAAATCTTCCTATCATGGCTTATTCTACAAAATTTGCATCCGCTTATTATGGACCTTTTCGTGATGTAGCTGAATCAACACCTAGCTTTGGTGATAGAAGAAGTTATCAGATGGATAGTGCTAATAGACTTGAGGCTATAAATGAGAGCTTAGAAGATGAAAAACAAGGCGCTGATATACTTATGGTAAAACCAGCACTTGCTTACCTTGACATAATAAGAGAACTAAGAGATGCTACTAGGCTTCCAATCTGTGCTTATAATGTTAGTGGCGAATATGCTATGTTAAAAGCTGCTGCAAAAGCTGGCGTTGTTGACTATGATAGAGTTATGTTTGAAACATTGATAGGGTTTAAAAGGGCTGGAGCTGATTTGATAATAACATATCACGCAAAAGAGGTTGCTTTGGCATTAAAGAGTGCAAAATGAGACATTTCTTGACCTTGGATGATTTTAGCAAAGATGATATAAATGAGATAATACAGCTTGCTATTAGTATCAAAAAAGAGAGTAAAGAGAAAAATTTTAAGTCTTATCTGAAAAATCAAAAACTTGCTATGATATTTGAAAAAAGCTCTACTAGAACAAGGGTTAGTTTTGAGGTTGGGATGTTTGAGCTTGGCGGTTATGCGCTTTTTTTATCAAAAAAAGATATTCAAATAGGTCGTGGAGAGAGCATAAAAGATACATCAAGGGTTATTAGTAGAATGTGTGATATGGCTATGCTTAGGGTAAATTCTCACGATACATTAGATGAGTTTGCTAAGTTTTCATCAATACCTGTTATTAATGGATTAAGTGATATCTATCATCCTTGTCAAATTTTAGCTGATTACCTTACTATGGTTGAAAGAGACCATTTAGGAAGTGTCGCTTATATTGGCGATGGAAATAATATAGCTCATTCTTGGCTTATGCTAGCTTCAAAAATTGGATTTGAACTAAGGGTAGCTACGCCTGTTGGCTATGAAGTAAATAATGAGGTATTGTCAAAAGCTCTTAAAAATTCAGAAAAATCATGTGCAAAAATAATCATAACAAATGATATAAAAAAAGCTATTGAAAATGCCGATGTTGTAACCACTGATACTTGGATATCTATGGGTCAAGAAGAGCAAAAAGCTCAAAGAATTCGTGATTTTAAAGGCTTTACTGTTAATGATGATATGATGAAATTAGCTTCTAAAAATGCTATGTTTTTACATTGTCTTCCTGCTTATAAGGAGTATGAGGTTAGTGAGAGCGTTTTTGAGAAACACAGTGATGAAATTTTTGATGAAGCTGAAAATAGATTGCATATACAAAAAGCTATAATGGTTTGGCTTGATAAATATAGATAAAGTTATAATTAAGGAATTAGATTATGAATGAAAAGAAAAGTGCTTATGAAAAAATAGATGAGATAAGTAACTCTCTTGGATTGGAAGAAGAAGAAAGAACTATATTTGAAATAACTCCAACTGAAAATCCAAACGAGAGAGCTTTGAGCTTAAAAAGTGGCTCTTGGGATGGCATAGAACCTTGGTTTGGTATAGATGAAAATCAAAATTTACATACAATGGTGTCTGTAAAATCTCTTTCTGATTTGATACAAGCTTATAGAAAAACACAAAAAGAAAATTTTGATCTAAAACTTGAAAAGACAATATGGCAAAATATCCCTATTGATTTTAGTGATGTTTGGGTTGTTGCTATGGATGAGATTAAAAAAATAGCAAAAAATGAAAACAAAAATGGATTTAGTGTGGATCTTGATAAACTTTTAAGAACTATTAAAAAACAATATCCAAATTTATTTGTAGACATGAAAGAGATTATGAAAATTAAAAAAGAGGCAAGTAATGATTGATTTTGACGCTTATGTAAAGCATTCAAGACCTGGTCCTAGATATACAAGTTATCCGACGGCACCCGAGTTTAGCGATAAGTTTAGCTATGAAGATTATTTAAAACAACTACAAAGCAAAGATAAGTCAAGACCATTATCTCTTTATTTTCATCTTCCATTTTGTAGAAGTGCCTGTTATTTTTGTGGCTGTAATGTCATTTATACCAGCAAAGAAGATAAAAAAGAGCGTTATATAGGATATTTGCAAAAAGAGATAGAAATCCTAAGCAGATATCTTGATACCAAAATACCTGTTTTACAGCTTCATTTTGGTGGAGGAACTCCAACTTTTTATAGCGCAGAGCAACTAGATAGAATTATAAATATAATTAAGTCTAAATTTACAAATTTCACAGATGATGCCGAGATAAGCTGTGAGATCGATCCTAGATTTTTAAATGAAGATCAGATAAAAGTTTTAACATCTCACGGATTTAATAGAATTAGCTATGGTGTTCAAGATTTTAATGATGATGTCCAAAAAGAAATTCATAGAATTCAGCCATTTGAAGTTACTAAAAATGCAGTAGAATTAGCTAGAAGATATGGCATAAACTCAATTAATATGGATCTTATTTACGGCCTTCCTTATCAGAGTTTAGATAGTTTTAAAGATACCTTACAAAAGGCACTTATATTAAACCCTGATAGGCTTGCTGTGTTTAATTATGCTCATGTTCCTTGGATTAAGAAGACTATGAGAAAATTTGATGAGGCGACATTGCCAAATCCGAAAACAAAACTTGAAATTTTAAAACATACGATAGAATTTTTTACAAGTAATGGCTATAGCATGATAGGAATGGATCACTTTGCAAAGCCAAATGATGAGTTGTTTAAGGCTTTAAAAAATGGTAGTTTGCATAGAAATTTCCAAGGATATACGACAAAGGGCGGATCTGATCTTATAGGTATAGGCGTTACTAGTATATCTGAATGCAAACGCCATTATTCTCAAAATCATAAAGATTTGGATTTGTACGAACAAGCTATTGACAATGATAGGCTTCCTTATTCAAAAGGTATTTATCTAAGTGATGAAGATCTCCTTAGAAAAGCTGTAATAATGAGCCTAATGAGCAATTTTATGCTTGATATAAAATCAATAGAAGATGAGTTTAGTATAGACTTTTTTGATCATTTTAATGATGAATTGCAAGAGCTTGATTATTTAAAAGACTTTTTTGAGATAAAAGATAAGAAAATAATTGTAAATCAGACTGGCAGTATGATAATTAGAAATATAGCTATGTGTTTTGATGAGTACTTAAAGAAGCTTCCTGAAAATTTAAGACGCTTTTCAAAAACTATATAACTATAATTAAAGGCATATAAATGACTTTTACGGAATTATAATTGTATAGTAAAATCATAACAGAATTAAATAAAAGTTAATTTTAAAATATTCTTGACCAACTTGCAAGATAAAACTTAAAGTAAAAATCTTTTATTTAAAATACAATCAGGCTTGGCCTAATATTTTGTAAATAAAAATACAATAATTAAATATAGATTAAAATATTTTTTTATATTGATTTTTAATCATAATTAAAGTATAATTATAATTAGCTGAATTTTTATTAATTCGCAGAAAAGGATGTTAAATAATATGAAAAAAGTTGTCTCTGTTAGTGTTTTTGTGGCTCTTGGTATTTCTTGTTTAAATGCTGAAGATTTAGCCTATAGAATTTTTGTTGGTACTTATGATAAAAATAGAAGTGATGAAGCTATAAGCAGTGTTATCAATGAATTACAAGAAAGAGTAAAAGGTGCTGGTGATTTATATAAATTTGACAGTTATGTGTCTGGCAATAAGCAAAAAGTTTTATTTGTTGATACAAAACCAATTTCTAAAGTCGAAGCCGATAAACTTTTGTCTAAAATAAGACAAGTTTCTGGACATGAAGATTCCTTTATAAAAATAAAAAAAGAAAGTGACTATAAAATTGTTAGTGAAAATATCAAAGATGTTCAAACTAGTCAACACAAGCCATTAATAGATGAATATTTATCTCAACCGGTAGTAAACGATATGCCAATTGATAAAGCAGATGAACAATCTAACTTCATAAATAAAAAAACATTATCCTTAGATAGCGTTGTAAAAACTGTTTTAAATGAAAATCCTAATATTAAAGCTTCGGAGTTTAGTTATTTACAAGTTGGAAAAGATTTGAAAATAGCAAAAAATGCTTATTATCCCACTCTTGATCTTTCGTCCCATGTTGGCTATGAATCAAAACGTCTAGATGATGGTTCTTCTACAAGAAAAGGTGATGGAAGGGTAAGTGGTTCAACATTGACATTAACAGAAAATATCTATAATGGTGGTGCTGATAAAAATAGAATAAATTCTCAAAATGCAAGGCTTGATTCTGCTGCATATAGTATTTCTCAAACTGCGGATAGATTATCTTTGCAGGTTGTTAATGCTTATTTGGAACTTATAAAAACTAAAAAGATACTTGATATCGAAGAGCAAAGCGTAAAAAGTCATGAAGAAATTTACAACCAAATAAGAGAAAGGGCTCAGGCTGGTTTTGGTGTTGCATCAGAAGAGAGACAAGCTGGTTCTAGATATACTTTGGCTCAGTCTAATTTAATCTCAGCTCAAAATAATTATATAGATGCCGTTACAACATTTGAAAAACTATATGGACATAAAGTTGAAGTTGAAAAATTAACATTTCCAGAATTTCAAATAATATTACCTAGTTCAGAAAAAGATGTTTATGATAGAGCTATGCTGTGCAATCCTTCTATATTAGTTCAAAAATCAAATATAGCAATGTCTGAATCTGTTGTAAAAGAAAAAGAAGCGCCTTTTAAACCAAAGCTTGATTTAGAAGTTTCTGGAAAATATGATCATAGTAATGTTTTATATGATAATTATGAAGATGCAACATTTGATGCATTGCTCAGATTTAAATATAATATTTATAATAAAGGCATAGATAAATTAGATAAAGAAAAGAGTCAGCTACTTGTATCACAAGAGCAGCAAGCTTTAGATGCCCTTACTAGAGATTTGCAAGAAAGTTTGAAATTTTCTTGGCAAAATTATGTATTAGAACAAAAGAAAATGGCTTATTTAAACGAGCATGTTGAGTATGCTAAATTAACTCTCGATTCATATCAGGATGAATTTAAAATAGGTCGTAGAGATTTAATTAATTTGCTAGATGCTGAAAATGAGTATAATAGCGCTTTAAAAGAGACTATAGATAACGAAACAGCTTTATTGTATGCTAAATATAGATTATTAGACAATATGGGTCTTATAACTGATAGTTTTGAACCAGGATTTGCTAAAAAATATATACAAGGTGCATGCAGTATTGAGAATGATTTGAGGTAATTTCCTTAAATGATCAAAAATAAAGGTAAAATTTTTTTTAATTTACCTTTTATATTTTTATTTTGTTATATTTTTTTTGTTTTAGCTGATGATTTTATAAAATCATCAGCTATTAAAAATATTGAGATACGTTATGGAGAAAGTGCAAGAAGAAGAGCTGTTGCTTTAAATAGCTTAATGAGTTCAATTGCCAATGCAAGTGAAAGTGAAAAATTAGTCCGAGTTAATAATTTTTTTAATTCATTTAGATGGCAAGATGACTTGAAGGTTTGGAATAAAAAAGATTATTGGGCTACTAGAATGGAGTTTGTAGGTAAAGGCGCTGGCGATTGTGAAGATTATGTTATAGCCAAATATTTTACTTTAAAACAGCTTGGTATTGATACAAATAAACTTTATTTCACTTATGTAAAAGCTATTAAATATAATCAAGCTCACATGGTTTTATCATACTACGAAACACCAAAATCAATACCACTTATTTTAGATAATATTAATGGAAATATTAAAATTGCTACACAAAGAAAAGATTTAATTCCAGTATATAGTTTTAATGGAGATTCTTTATATTTAGCCAAGCAAGAAGGTCTAGGGCAGGTTGTTCCAGGAGGGAATAAAAAACAAAATCCTAAATGGGTTGATTTGGTTGATAGAATAAAGAAAGAGGGTTTATGACACTTTTTAAACAAATTATGGTTGCTATTATTGCTTTTGGGTTTATTATATTTTTAGCAGTAGGTTTTATAAATTTCAATAGTTTAAATAATTATATAGATGACCAGTTGGGTACTAACGCTAGTCATACAGCAACTTCTTTGGGATTGTCTATTAAACCATCAATTGAAGCCGGAGATACTACATTGGTTGAAACTATGATTAATTCTATTTTTGATAGTGGATATTATCAAATGATTAAATTAGTTGATGTTGATGGAAATGTTTTAGTCGAAAATAACCAAAAGCTTTCGCTTGCTGGAATTCCTGATTGGTTTGCTAAAAATATAAAATTTAATTCTCCTGTTGCAAAAAGTGAAATCATGTCAGGTTGGAGTCAGTTTGGTACACTTTATGTTCAAAGTAGTATAGGAATGGCTTATTATGAATTGTATAATAGTATCAAAAGCATATTTATTGCTCTTTCTTTAATTTTTATTACTATGATTTTATTTGTTTATGTTGGATTAAAGTTTATATTTAGACCTCTTACAAGGGCTCAAACCCAAGCAGAAGCTATTCTTGGAAATAAATTTATTATACAAGATGAAATACCTTTTACTACAGATTTAAAACATATGGTCTTAGCTATGAACTCAATGGTTGATAAGGTAAAAAATATATTTGAAAAAGAAGCCCAGACTTTAAATAAATATCAAGAATTGCTCTATATGGATTCTGCAACAGGGCTTTATAATAGAAGATATTTTCAAACAAAGTTTTCTGAATATCTTTCTAGTGAGGAGTATTCTAGAGGTTGCATTGTGTTGATTAGTTGCAACAATTTAATAAATCTTAAAAATAATTTAGGCTTTGAAAGGTTGCAGAGCTTTTTAAAAGAAATTTCACAAAGTTTTAATAAAAATTCACAAGATATAGATAAAACATCTTTTGTTTCTAAAATATCAGATAGTGATTTTATGGTTTTGTTTGCCGGATTATCTTCAAATAAAATTTTAAATTTTATTGATAATAGCATAAAAGATGTCAAGAGTTCTATATCATGTTTTGGGGTGAATGATAATATTTTTGGTGTAAATATGGCTATTGTTGATTATGGTCCAGAGAGTAGTTTAAAGCAAATTTTAACATCAGCAGATTTTACATTGGCAGAATCTAAAGCAAACGGAAGCTTTAATTATAAAATTTTTGAAAACAAAAAACATACATTAGTGCTAGGTAAAGAAGAGTATAGAACTCTTATAATGAACTCAATGAGAGATGATATGTTTAAATTTGCTTCTCAAAATGTTTTAAATTTAGATGGTGATTTAGAACATATGGAGTTATATTTAAGATTGGTTGATAAAAATAATAAATGGCAGATGGCTTCTTATTTTATGCCTATGGTGAACGAGCTTGGTTTGAGCGCGTTACTTGATTTTTACGTAATAGAAAAAGTAAAAAATATGATATCAGAGAATATTTTTAATGAAAATGCTATTGCAATTAACCTGGGCAAAGAAGTAGTAAGCTCTGATGAAAATTTTGATAAATTAACAAATTTGTTTAAAAATATTAGGCTTAGTTCAAAAACTAAAATATATATAGAAATTCCAAATAAGGATGATATATCTATATCTAGAGTATTAAAACTCGCTTCTATTTTAAGAGAATATAGGTTTGGCTTTGGTTTAGATCATTTTGACATAAACCCTAGGAGCATAGAAAAACTAAAAGACTTGAGCCCTGATTATGTTAAAATTAGATCGGTAAATATTATAGATTTCTTTGGTGATAAAGAGGGTGAATATACCAAAAAATCACTAGATACTATAACAAGTTCAAAAGGAATTGATATAATAGCTATAGGTGTAGAAAATGAAGAACAAAAAAATAAATTGATTGAACTTGGTATAAAAAGCATGCAAGGAAATTATATTGATAACACAAAAAATATTGGATAAAAAATGTTAAATACAGTAAAAAAAGATGAATTATTAGAATGTCTTGTCATTTTTACAAAGCTTCATAACAATCCTTATAGTGCAGATGCCCTAACCATAGGTCTTCCTGTTGAAGATGGAGAAGAGGTTGAGCTGTTTTCATTAAGTGGTTCAAAATCACTTTTTTCAAGAGCTGCTATGAGGGCAGGGTTTGCTTCTACTCTTGTAAAAAAACAACTTGAAGACATATCCCCTCTTGTTTTACCTTGTATATTAATGCTAAGAGGTAAAAGAGCTTGCATACTTCAGAGTATAAACTCAGATAAAACTACAGCAAATATTATAGTTCCAGATATAGCAAATGGTGTTAGCACTATAGAATTAGAAAAATTAAAGAATGAATACCTTGGCTATGCTTATTATCTAAAAAAAGAATTTTCTCCAGATGAGTCTAGTTCTTCACATTTGCTTGAAAATACTAAAGAGCATTGGTTTTGGGGAACACTTAAAAAATCAAAAAAAATATATTTTGATGTTATTATAGCTACTTTTATTATAAATTTATTTGTTCTTGCTAGTCCTCTTTTTACAATGAATGTTTATGATAGGGTTGTTCCTAATAATGCTGTTGAAACATTATGGGTTTTGGCTATTGGTGTTTTAGTTGTGTATTTGATAGATTTTTTCTTAAAATTTATAAGGTCTTATTTTCTTGAAATTGCTGGTAAAAAAAGCGATATTATTATGAGCTCTATTCTTTTTGAAAGAGTTATGGATTTAAAATTAACAAATAGACCAAAATCAGTAGGCTCTTTTGCTAGTAATCTTAAAGAATTTGATGTTATAAGAAATTTCTTTTCTTCGGCATCTTTGGCTGCTATTGTTGATTTACCATTTTCTATAATATTTTTGCTTACTATTTATTTTATAGGTAGCTATTTGGTTTTTGCACCTATTGCAACTATGTTTATTATACTTATATACACATTTTCAATTAAAAATCCTTTGCAAAATGCAATAAAAAGCACATTTGAGGCGTCTGCTGCAAAAAATGGTATATTAATAGAAAGTCTAAATGGACTTGAAACGATAAAAACACTTGGTGCAAGTGGTCATGTTCAGTGGAATTGGGAAGAGGCTACTGGTGAAATATCTAGCAGAAGCATAAAATCAAAGATGATAACAACATCTATAACTACAATAACTGCTTTCTTGGTACATCTTAACACAATTGCGATCGTTGTTATGGGTGTTTATATGATTAAAGATACTAACCTTACTATGGGTGGTTTGATAGCAACTGTTATTCTCTCTGGGCGTGCTATTGCTCCAATGGGGCAAGTAGCTGCGCTTGTGGCTAATTTTGAACAAACAAAAACAGCATATAAAGGTATAGATAATATCATGAATATGCCAGTTGAAAGACCAGAAGGTAAAAAATTTGTTAGAAGAAATACTTTTCAAGGTAAAATAGAATTTAAAAATGTTAGCTTTGCATATCCTGAAACAGTAAAAGGTTCTTTGGATAGAGTTAATTTTACAATACAAGTTGGAGAAAAAGTTGCAATAATTGGAAGAAATGGCTCTGGAAAAACAACTATACAAAAGCTTATGCTTGGCTTATATGCACCGACAGATGGTTCTGTGCTTATAGATGGAATCGATATAAATCAAATCGATCCAGCTGACTTAAGAAGAAATATAGCATATGTTCCACAAGATGTTTTGTTATTTAAAGGAACGGTTAGGGAAAATATAGTTCAAAAAGCACCTTATGCTGATGATATGCAAATTATTAGAGCTGCAAAAATAAGTGGCGTTGATGAATATGTTAACATGCATCCTTTGGGTTTTGATATGCCAGTTCTTGAGCGTGGAGATGGTATAAGTGGAGGCCAAAGACAAAGTATAGCGCTAGCAAGAGCATTTTTGCTTGATAGTCCTATAATTTTGCTCGATGAGCCTACAAATTCCTTAGATAGCACCGTTGAAAACAAACTAAAACAAAATTTAAAAATAAACTTAGCAAATAAAACGATGGTTTTAGTTACTCACAGAATGTCTTTACTTGATTTGGTAGATAGAATTATAGTTCTTGATAATGGCAAAGTATTACTTGATGGTAATAGAGATGAGATTTTAAAAAAATTAAGCGGGAAATAAATAATGAATACAGATAATAATCAAATGATTAATTCTACTAAAGATAATTTGAATAAAAATATAGAAATTCAAAATGATGTTGGAAATGAAATTTATAATACCGCAAAAAGAATCAATTGTAATGTTAAAAATAAAAATTATGATGCACATGATATAAGATTCATGTCAAGTCTTTCAGAGGCTGTTTTGGCTAAAGCACCTTCAAATTCAAGAAATTTGCTTTATATTATATTTTTTACTATTTTTTGGTTAGTTTTTTGGTCATCTCAAGCGGAAATAGATGAGATAACAAGAGGCACAGGAAAAATCATTCCTTCAGGCAAAAATCAATCAATACAAAATCTAGAAGGTGGTATTGTTCAAGAAATTTTAGTAAAAGAGGGCGATGAAGTAAAAAAAGATCAGGTTATTTTAAAGATTAATAACAAAAATTTTTCAAGTAGTTATGGTGAATCACAAATAAGGTTTAAAGAGCTGCAGGCTAAATTTCTAAGGCTTGATGCCGAAGCTAATGACAAAGAATTTAAATTCGATTCAGTTAGAGATGTTAATAATAGCAAGGCTATATTTTATGAAGTAAGTTTATATAATTCTAATAAGGCACAACTTAATGAACAACTAATGATACTTACAGAACAACTAATTCAGCGTCAAAGTGAATTAAGAGAGTTAAGAAATAAGATAGAACAAACAGAGAGAAGTTATTCTTTGTCTGTTAAAGAAAAAGACATAATGGAGCCTTTGTTTAAAAAAGGTCTTGTTAGTGAGGTTGAGTATTTACAGTTTAGAAGAAGACTTAATGATTTAAAAGGGGAGCTTGATTTAGCAAAACTATCTATATCTAGGGTCCAATCAACAATCAATGAAGTTGAGAACAAAATAGAAGAGTCAAAACTAGCTTTTAAAAACAATGCGAAGAAAGAATTAAATGAAGTTTCGGCAGAAATGGCACGCTTGAATGAATCTCAAATAAATTTAAGCGATAGGGTTGATCGAACATTTGTTAGGTCTCCTGTTAACGGTATTGTTAGTAAGCTTATGATTCATACTGTTTCTGGAGTTATAAAACCTGGAGAAAACATAGCTGAGATAGTTCCTGTTGAAGATAAGCTTGTTGCTGAGATTAAGGTTAAACCGGCTGATGTTGCATTTTTGAGACAAGGGCTTGATACAGTTGTTAAGTTTACAGCTTATGATTTTAGTATTTATGGTGGATTAAAAGGTAAAGTTACCCAAATAAGTGCCGATACCGAGACAAATGAGAAAACCGGAGATAGTTACTATCTTGTAAGGGTCGAGACTGATAAAAATTATTTGGGTAATGAGAAAAAACAACTTAAAATTAAAGTAGGTATGATTGTGAGTGCCGATATTATTACTGGCAAGAAAACGATCTTAGATTATTTGTTAAAACCTATTTTAAAAGCAAAAAACAATGCTTTAACAGAGAGATAGATGGTGTATTATGAATAATATTGCTTATTATGATAAAAATTTTAATGATTATAGCTTGATTGCTAATAATGATTATAATTTATTAATATTAAAGAGCAATAATGTTTGTGATATAATAAATTCTGATATAGAAAAATTAGTTTTTAAAGATTGTGAAAAAGAAATTTCTGAATTTTTAGATAGATACGTTGAAATTTTTTTGTTTAGAGATGAAGTTAAACTTGATGATTTTAAAGATAGAGTTTATTTGCTTAAGTTGATTTTAAAAGGTTATGATGAAAATCACGATAAACTTGAATTTGATATGAAAAGTTTAAATCTAAAATCACCTTATAGGTATTCTATAACAGATAAAAGCATAGATATCAACGTTAATGTTGACAATGATTTTTTTAGTGTAAAAGAATTTCTTTATACTATAAAATATAAATTTTTAAATCCTTGTGATAAAAGTGTGTTTTTATATATTAATGGGGATTTGGTTTATGACAATCAAATAAAAAATATAGGGAGATTATAGTATGAAAGTTGTTTTATTTACAAAAAGCAATTCGCTTTATAATTTATGGATGAGTTATAATATTTCGCAAGATACTGTGATTTTGACTAATATTAATGAATTTGCAAAGCAAATAAAACTTAATAAAGATGCTATATTTTGTATTGATTTGGATTCATTGGATAATTCTAATGATTTTATTAAAAATATAATTGAAAACAATCAAGATATAAAAATTATTGCTCTTTCAAATGAGCCAAAATTCAATAAAGGCAAGACTCTTTTATCTTATGGTATTAAGGGATATGCAAACTCACATATGAAAGAAGTACATTTTGTAGATGCTGTGGAAACCATAAGTGATAAAAAAGTTTGGTTGTATCCTGAATTTATACAACAAATGATAGGTGAAATCGTTGATAATATAAATGATGTTCACATAGTAAATACTCATTTATTAAAAGAACTTACAGATAGAGAAATTCAAATAGCCGAGTTTGTTCAACAGGGGCTAAGCAATAAAGAAATATCGGAAAAGACAGATATAACATTAAGAACTGTAAAAGCTCATGTTACATCTATTTATAATAAAATGGGTGTAAAAGATCGTATTGGCCTTGTCTTGTTAATGAAAAAAAAATGATTAAGTTCCTATTTTTATTTTTTACTTTTATCTATGCTAACTCTTATGAATTAAGTGATAAAATTTTGTCACTTTGTGGTTCTAATACTCTTTGCAAAAATATTTTAAATCATTATGCTCAGTTTATGAATAAAACAAAAAATGAAACTTTTGATAGAAAATTAGAGCTTGTAAATTCTTATATAAATACAATAATGCCACGTTATGATGATTTTTATAATAAAAACATTGATACTTGGAGTACAAGGAGTGAGTTTTTAAGAATTGGTGGTGGCGATTGTGAAGAGTATGCTATAAGTAAACAAGATAGTCTTAAAGATCTTGGTGTTAAAAATAGTAGTTGTCTTCTGGTTGTTGAGGAAAAAATGATAGGTGGTTATCATATGGTTTTGGCTTTGTGGAAAAAAGATGGAGAAGAGCCAGTTATTCTTGATAATCTTAGCTTTAGAATTTTACCAATTTCTAAAAGATACGATCTAAAACCAATGTATTGTTTGATGAATGGAAAATATTTTAAATTTAAAAATCATGGCAAACAACTAGAGCCAATCAATATTAGAATAAAAAGCTACGAGCAACTATTACAAAAACAAACCAAAGAAAAATTCTGGAAGAATTAATCCTCTATATCTATATCTATTTTAGTAATATTTTGTTTATTTGTTTCTATACTATGTTTATTTTTTTCTATTAGTAGTCTATTTTTTTCTATTAAATCTTTATTTTCTGCTATGTTGTTTTTATTTTGGTCTATTAATTTTTCAAGCATTTTTATTTTTCTTTCATATTTTGTACTTAGGTAATATACTATATAAGCAAGTATTATTATTATAATCCATGGTAAAAATTTCATTATTTCCTCACATGTTTTTATTAAATTTGTTGTATTATAGGGTTCTAAGATTTAAAATACGGTTAAAAAATATATTATTTTAAATAAAAAAATAAAATAACTCTTGACATTTATTTTTTTTTGAGCTATAATTCACTTTTCAAAACAAGCTGGTGTAGCTCAGATGGTAGAGCTACTGCCTTGTAAGCAGTAGGTCGGCGGTTCGATTCCGTTCACCAGCTCCATTTATTTTTAATAGAAAATAACAGTGTTTGACCAGAATACAAAGCATAATTTTAATAGGGTGAGATACTCAAGCGGCCAACGAGGGCAGACTGTAAATCTGCTGACTATGTCTTCCGTGGTTCGAATCCACGTCTCACCACCATGCTATTTGCGGGAGTAGCTCAGTTGGCTAGAGCATCAGCCTTCCAAGCTGAGGGTCGCGGGTTCGAGTCCCGTTTCCCGCTCCAAAGATAAACTTGGATATTAACTGGGAGCTGTAAGGTATTTTTTATCTGCAATTCAGTTTTATCCTATATAAGTTTTTTGGTTTAATTTGTATTTTTTTATGTCGTCTCTGCCAAGAGTTTTAACGCTCATATGGCTCAGAGGTAGAGCACTTCCTTGGTAAGGAAGAGGTCGCGGGTTCAAGTCCCGCTATGAGCTCCACGGTTTATACGATATGGTTTAAAATATACAAATTATTAGTTTTAAAAGTCACATAATTATAATGGAGGACAAGATGGCTAAAGAAAAATTTTCACGTAACAAGCCACATGTAAATATTGGTACTATAGGTCACGTTGACCATGGTAAAACTACTTTGACAGCTGCTATTTCTGCTGTTCTTTCAAGAAAAGGTCTTGCTGAGCTTAAGGATTATGATAATATAGATAACGCTCCAGAAGAAAAAGAGCGTGGTATAACTATCGCTACTTCTCACATTGAGTATGAAACAGAAAATCGTCACTATGCTCACGTTGACTGTCCAGGTCACGCTGACTACGTTAAAAATATGATTACTGGTGCTGCTCAAATGGATGGCGCTATTTTGGTTGTTTCTGCAGCTGATGGCCCTATGCCACAAACTAGAGAGCACATTCTTCTTTCACGCCAAGTTGGTGTTCCATATATAGTTGTATTTATGAATAAAGCTGATATGGTTGATGATGCTGAACTTCTTGAATTAGTTGAAATGGAAATCCGTGAACTTCTAAATGAATATAGTTTCCCTGGTGATGATACTCCAATAGTTTCAGGTTCTGCTTTAAAAGCTTTAGAAGAAGCAAAAAATGGCACCGAGGGAGAATGGTCAGCTAAAGTTATGGAATTAATGGCTGCAGTTGATAGTTATATTCCAAATCCAGTTCGTGATACAGATAAAGATCTACTTATGCCTATAGAGGACGTATTCTCTATTTCTGGTCGTGGTACAGTTGTTACAGGTAGAATAGAAAAAGGTGTTGTTAAAGTTGGTGACACTATTGAAATCGTTGGTATTAGAGACACTCAAACAACAACTGTTACAGGTGTTGAGATGTTTAGAAAAGAGATGGATCAAGGTGAAGCTGGCGATAACGTTGGTGTATTATTAAGAGGAACAAAAAAAGAAGATGTTGAGCGTGGTATGGTTTTATGTAAGCCAAAATCTATAACTCCTCATACAAAATTCGAAGGCGAAGTTTATATCCTAACTAAAGAAGAAGGCGGAAGACACACTCCATTCTTTAACAACTATAGACCTCAATTTTATGTAAGAACAACAGACGTTACAGGTTCTATTACACTTCCTGAAGGAACTGAAATGGTTATGCCTGGCGATAACTTAAAAATTAGTGTTGAACTTATAGCTCCGATCGCACTTGAAGAGGGAACACGTTTTGCTATTCGTGAGGGTGGTAGAACTGTTGGTTCTGGTGTTGTTTCAAAAATACTAGCATAATAATATTATATATGAGTGGAATATTTTATTTCACTCATAATTTTTTAAGGATTTTTTATGAGAATTAAAGTAGGTTTAAAATGTGTTGAAAGTGGAGATATAAACTACAGCACAACTAAAAATAGTAAGACTATGACAGAGAAGTTAGAATTAAAAAAATATTGTCCGAGACTTAAAAAGCATACTGTTCATAAAGAAGTTAAGCTAAAGAGTTAATATAATTCTGTTAGGGCAATAGCTCCAACGGTAGAGCGCTGGATTCCAAATCCAATGGTTGGGGGTTCGAATCCCTCTTGCCCTGCCATAAGTTAAGGTATAATATGGAAAAAATAATAAATTATATAAAGCTTTCTAAAGCTGAGATTTTGAAGGTTATATTCCCAACAAAAGAGCAAATTAGAAATGCTTTTATTACTGTTTTTATTGTTGTAACTGTGGTATCACTTTTTTTAGCAATAATCGATGCCTTAATGGCTTTTTCTCTTTCTAGTTTGATATAGGAGTGTTTGTAATGGCTCATAAATGGTATGCTATTCAGACATATGCTGGAAGTGAAATGGCTGTAAAAAGAGGTATAGAAAATTTAGTTAAAGAGCATGGTATAGAAGATCAGCTTAAGGAAGTTATAGTTCCTACTGAGGATGTTATAGAAATTAAAAATGGAAAGCAAAAGATAAACGAGAGAACTCTTTATCCTGGATATGCTTTTGCTCATTTAGATTTAAATACATCTTTGTGGCATAAGATTCAGTCTTTACCTAAGGTTGGAAGATTCATAGGTGAATCAAAAAAACCAACACCTTTAACAGAAAAAGATATAAATACGATTTTAGAAAAAGTTGAAAAAAGAGCAGCTCCTAAACCAAAAATTTATTTTGAAGAAGGGGAAAATGTTCGTATAACTGAAGGCCCTTTTGCAAATTTTATAGGTGTTGTTGAAGAGTATGATATGATACATGGGAAACTTCGTTTAAATGTTTCTATATTTGGAAGAAGCACACCGGTTGATATTTTATATTCACAAGTTGAGAAGATAATTTAAGGAGAAGGTTTATGGCTAAAAAAGTTATAGGCGAAATAAAATTACAGATTGCTGCTACTAAAGCAAATCCTAGCCCACCTGTAGGTCCAGCTCTTGGACAAAGAGGTGTTAATATAATGGAGTTTTGTAAAGCTTTTAATGAGAAGACTAAAGATATGGTTGGTTTTAATATACCAGTTGTTATTACAGTTTATGCTGATAAAAGTTTTACATTTATTACAAAGCAACCACCAGCAACGGATCTTATTAAAAAAGCTGCTGGTATTACAAAAGGAACAGATAATCCTTTAAAAAATAAAGTTGCAAAGATAACTAAAGCTCAAGTTCTTGATATCGTTGAGAAGAAAATAGCTGACTTAAATACAAAAGATAGAGAGCAAGCTGCTAAAATTATAGCTGGTTCAGCTCGTTCTATGGGTGTTGAAGTTATAGATTGATAAAAGCCTAAACCGCCGGGTTGATTTTCAGTAGGCGGAAGCACTTTAAAATGCGGAGATATTTTATGGGAAAAACTACTAAAAGATTTGAAGAATTATTAAAAAAAGTTGACAATACTAAAACATATAGTTTAGTTGAAGGTGTTGAAACTGTTAAAAATTTAGCTTCTGCTAAATTTGATGAAACAGTAGAGATTGCATTAAAATTAAATGTTGATCCAAGACATGCTGATCAAATGGTTAGAGGTTCTGTTATTTTACCAGCCGGAACAGGAAAAACTGTTCGTGTTGCTGTTATAGCTAAAGATGCTAAAGCAGATGAGGCTAAAAATGCAGGTGCAGATATAGTAGGTTCTGATGATTTGATAGAAGATATTCAAAAAGGTGTTATTAATTTTGATGTTCTTATTGCTACACCAAATCTAATGGGTCTTGTTGGAAAAGTTGGTAGATTATTAGGACCAAAAGGTTTAATGCCTAATCCTAAAACAGGCACAGTTACTATGGATGTTGCACAAGCTATTAATAATGCAAAAGGCGGACAGGTAAATTTCCGTGTTGATAAGCAGGGAAATATACATGCTGGTATAGGCAAAGTTAGCTTTACTAAAGAGCAAATACTTGATAATGCAACAGCATTTATTAAAGCTATTAATAAACATAAGCCATCTGCTGCTAAAGGTAGATATGTTAAAAATGCTAAATTGTCATTGACAATGAGTCCATCTGTTACTCTTGATACTCAAGAAGTTATAGATTTAAAATAAAATAATTCAATTTTTTATCTTAGATTAGAGAAAGTAGAGGCTTAAAAGCTTAATTGTTCGACCCTCTCTACTGAAATCGCTGGTCGGAAAGGAGAAGAAGTGACACGTAGCAAAAAATCTGAAGTTATATTAGGTTTAGAAAACGAATTTAAAGAAGCACAAGCCATAGTTGTTTGTGATTATCGTGGTTTAAATGTAAAAAAACTTGAAGTATTAAGAAATTCTGCTAGAGAGCAGGGTGTTAAAGTTCAAGTTGTAAAAAATACACTTGCTAATATAGCATTAAATAATGTTAATAAAGATGGTCTTGAGCTTAAAGATACAAACATATATGTTTGGGGCGAAGATCAGTTATCTGTTACAAAAGTTGTTGCTAAATTTGAAGAAAACAATAGTGATCTTTTTAAAATCAAATTAGCACATATAGACGGTGAAGTTGCAGATGCAAATAAAGTTAGAGCATTGTCTAAAATGCCTAGCCGTGATGAACTTATTGCAATGCTTTTGCAAGTTTGGAATGCGCCAATTCAAAATTTCACAATTGGATTAAATGCGCTTAAAGAAAAAAAAGAACAAGCAGTATAAAAAATTAGGAGAAAAATAATGGCAATTACTAAAGAAGATGTATTAGAGTTTATATCTAATCTTTCAGTTTTAGAACTTAGTGAATTAGTTAAAGAATTTGAAGAAAAATTTGGCGTTAGCGCTGCACCTGTTATGGTTGCTGGTGCTGCTGGTGCTGCTGGTGAAGCAGCTGAAGAGAAGACAGAATTTAATATTGTTCTTCTTGACTCTGGCGATAAGAAAATCAACGTTATTAAGGTTGTTAGAGCTCTTACAGGTCTTGGTCTTAAAGAAGCTAAAGATGCAGTTGAAGCAACTCCATCTGTTCTTAAAGAAGGTGTTAGTAAAGATGAAGCTGAAGCAGCTAAAAAAGAGCTTGAAGAAGCTGGTGCTAAAGTGGAGCTTAAATAATTTTAATATTTATGAAAATTCCCATAAGAGAGCCTTTGCTCTCTTATTTTAAATTTAGATGCCTTATAAAAGGCTCAATACTTTTCTTTCAAAATTACCACGAGGTAGATCAATGTTAAATAGTTTATACTCAGGAAATCGATTAAGAGTTGATTTTTCGGATGTTGTTAAAGAGATAGATGTTCCTAACTTATTACAATTGCAAAAAAAAAGCTTTGATAATTTTTTAAATTTAGATAATTCACAAACAGAAAGTGGAATAGAAAAAGTTTTTAGATCAATTTTTCCTATACATGATGCACAAAATCGTTTAAGTTTGGAATATGTTAGCTCAGAAATAGGAAAACCAAAATACACAATAAGAGAATGTATAGAAAGAGGTCTTACATACTCTGTTAATTTAAAAATGAAAATTCGTCTAATAGTTCATGAAAAAGATGAAAAAACTGGCGAAAAAATTGGCATAAAAGATATAAAAGAACAAGAAATTTTTATACGTGAAATTCCACTAATGACAGATAGAATTTCATTTATAATAAATGGTGTTGAACGTGTTGTTGTAAATCAATTACACAGAAGCCCAGGAGTTATTTTCAAACAAGAAGAAAGCTCAACAGTTGTAAATAAATTAATATACACAGCTCAAATTATACCTGATAGAGGTTCTTGGCTGTATTTTGAATATGATACAAAAGATGTTTTATATGTAAGAATTAATAAACGTAGAAAAGTGCCTGTTACTATATTGTTTAGAGCACTTGGTTATAAAAAACAAGATATAATTAAATTATTTTATCCTATACAAACTTTATATATTAAAAATAATAAATTTTTAACCCCTTTTAACCCAGATGATTATATAGGAAGGGTTGAATATGATATTAAAGATGAAAATGGAAATGTTGTTCATCAGGCTGGAAAAAGATTAACTAAGAAAAAAATAGACAAATTGATAGAAGATGGTCTTAAAACCGTTGAATATCCTATTGAAGGATTGATTGGTAGATATCTTGCAAGCCCTCTTGTAAATGCTGAGAGCGGAGAGGTTCTTTATGATACATTGTCTCAACTTGATGAAAATAAACTTATAAAAATCGTAAATGAATACACAGAGATGGAGATAATAAACAACTCTGCTTTAGGTGTAGATGATGCAATTATTAACTCATTTATTGCTGACGCAGAGACTTTAAAGCTTCTTAAGCAGTCAGAAGGTATTGATGATGAAAATGATTTATCAGCTATAAGAATTTATAAGGTTATGAGACCTGGTGAACCTGTTGTTAAAGAAGCTGCTAAAACTTTTGTTAATGATATATTCTTTAATCCTGAAAGATATGATCTAACAAGTGTTGGTCGTATGAAAATGAATCATAAACTTGGTATAGATGTCCCAGAATATGTCTCTGTTTTGACAAACGAAGATATATTAAAAACAGCTAAATATCTTATTAAGGTTAAAAATGGACAAGGTCATATAGACGACAGAGATCACCTTGGTAATCGTAGAATACGTTCAATTGGAGAATTATTAGCTAATGAGCTTCATCTTGGTTTTGTTAAAATGCAAAAAGCTATTCGTGATAAATTTACAGGTCTTAGCAACAATATAGATGAAGTTATGCCTTATGATTTAATTAATCCAAAGATGATAACGGCGACTATTATGGAATTCTTCACAGGTGGACAGCTTAGTCAGTTTATGGATCAAACAAACCCGCTTAGCGAAGTAACACACAAAAGAAGATTGTCTGCGCTTGGTGAAGGTGGTTTGGTTAAAGAACGTGCTGGATTTGAAGTACGTGACGTTCACCCGACACACTATGGAAGGATTTGTCCTGTTGAAACCCCAGAAGGTCAAAATATAGGTCTTATAAATACACTTTCTACATATGCTAAGGTTAATGATCTTGGTTTTGTTGAGGCACCTTATAAAAAAGTTGTTGATGGCAAAGTGATTGATGAGATAGTTTATTTAACTGCTACACAAGAAGAAAATAATGTAATTGCTCCAGCGTCAACAGGTCTAGATAAAAATGGATATATTATAGAAGATTTACTTGAAGTTAGACGAGATGGAGAGATGATGCTTGCTCGTCGTGAAGAAGTAACTCTTATAGACTTATGTTCTGGTATGATAGCTGGTGTTGCTGCTTCTTTGATACCATTTTTGGAACATGATGATGCTAACCGTGCTTTGATGGGTTCAAACATGCAAAGACAGGCTGTGCCTTTATTGCAAGCTACAGCTCCTATTGTTGGTACTGGTATGGAGAGTGTTATTGCTCGTGATGCTTGGGAAAATATAAAAGCTAAACGTGGCGGTGTTGTTGAGAAAGTCGATAATAAAAATATATTTATATTAGGCGAAGATGAGGCTGGCCCATTTATAGATCACTACTCTCTTGAAAAAAATCTTAGAACAAACCAGAACACTACTTTTTCTCAACATCCTATTGTAAGAAAAGGTGAAGAAATAAAAGCTGGTCAAATTATAGCCGATGGTTCTAGTATGGAACTAGGCGAACTTGCTATAGGTAAAAACGCCCTAATAGCTTTCATGCCTTGGAATGGATATAACTATGAGGATGCTATTGTTATAAACGAAAGAATGATTCGTGAAGATGCATTTACAAGTGTTCATATTTATGAAAAAGAGATAGAAGCTAGAGAGCTTAAAGATGGCGTTGAAGAGATAACAAAAGATATACCAAATATAAAAGAAGAAGATTTGTTACATCTTGATGAGAGCGGAATTGTCAAGATAGGTACCGAAGTAAAACCAGGCATGATTTTAGTTGGTAAAGTTTCTCCAAAGGGTGAAGTCAAACCAACTCCAGAAGAGCGTTTATTGCGTGCCATTTTTGGAGAAAAAGCCGGACATGTTGTAAATAAATCACTTTATGCTACAGCTTCTATGGAAGGTGTTGTTGTTGATGTTAAAATTTTCACAAAAAAAGGTTATGAAAAAGATAATAGAGCTAATAAAGCCTACGAGGATGAAAAAGCTGAATTAGAAAAAGAACATCATGATAGACTTTTAATGCTTGATAGAGAAGAGATGTTAAAAGTTACATCTTTATTATCAAAAAATCCTTTGGCTGTAGAACAAGTTGTAAACAAAAAAGAGTATAAAAAAGGTGATATTATAGATAAGGCTGAGTTTGAAAGTATTAACCGTTTTACTTTAAACTCAATAGTTAAAAGTTTTTCTAAAGAAATTCAAAAACAATATGAAGAGTTAAAAAATCACTTCCAAAATGAGAAGAAAAAACTAAAAGAAGAACATGACGCTAAGATAGAAATTTTAGGCAAAGATGATATTTTACCTAGTGGTGTTGTCAAACTTGTTAAAGTTTATATAGCTACCAAGAGAAAACTAAAAGTCGGTGATAAAATGGCTGGTCGTCACGGTAATAAAGGTATCGTTTCAAATATAGTTCCAGAGGTTGATATGCCATATCTTCCAAGTGGTCAGATTGTAGATATAGTTCTAAATCCACTTGGTGTTCCAAGCCGTATGAATATAGGTCAAATTTTAGAAAGCCATTTGGGTCTTGTTGGATATCGTTTGGGTGAGCAAATAGCTGAAATTTTTGAAGATAAAAAAGGCGAATGGGTAGCTAATTTAAGAGCTAAAATGATAGAAATAGCAAGTGTTTCTAGTCTTATGAACGCTGAAAAAGCACTAAATGCTTTAAGTGATGAAGAGCTTATTAAGTATGCTAGAGATTGGAGTAAAGGTGTCAGATTTGCTACTCCTATCTTTGAAGGTGTAAAACCAGAAGAATTTGCAAAACTTTTTGAAATGGCTAAGATTGATAGCGATGGTAAAACTGAACTTTATGATGGAAGAACTGGCTCTAAGATAAGAGAAAGAGTTAATGTTGGTTGTATGTATATGTTAAAACTTCACCACCTTGTTGATGAGAAAGTGCATGCAAGAAGTACAGGACCTTATAGCTTGGTTACTCAGCAACCAGTTGGTGGCAAAGCATTATTTGGTGGTCAAAGATTTGGAGAGATGGAGGTTTGGGCGCTTGAAGCTTATGGAGCGGCTCATACACTTCGTGAAATGTTAACAGTTAAATCAGATGATATAGAGGGAAGATTGTCAGCTTACAAGGCGTTGACTCGTGGTGAAAATGTTCCTGAGACAGGAATTCCTGAAACATTTTTTGTTCTTACAAATGAGTTAAAATCATTGGCACTTGATGTTGAGATATATGATAAGGATGAATCAGATGAATGAGTTAAAACCTATTGAGATAAAAGAAGAGCAAAGACCTCGTGATTTTGAGGCCTTTCAACTTCGTTTGGCTAGCCCTGAGAGAATCAAATCTTGGAGCTACGGAGAGGTAAAAAAACCAGAAACTATAAACTATAGAACTTTAAAACCTGAGCGCGATGGTCTTTTTTGTGCAAAAATTTTTGGCCCTATTCGTGATTATGAGTGCCTTTGTGGAAAATACAAAAAAATGCGTTACAAAGGTATTAAGTGTGAAAAATGTGGTGTTGAAGTAACAAGTTCTAAAGTTAGAAGATCTCGTATGGGACATATAGAGCTAGTAACTCCAGTTGCTCATATTTGGTATGTTAACTCTTTGCCAAGTAGAATAGGTACATTGCTTGGTATAAAAATGAAAGACTTGGAGCGTGTGTTATACTATGAAGCATATATAGTTGAAACTCCAGGAGATGCTTTTTATGATAATGAAAATACAAAAAAAGTAGAAAAATATGATGTTTTAAATGAAGAGCAATATCAGCTTTTATTGCAACGTTATGAAAATAATGGTTTTTCTGCAAGAATGGGGGGTGAAGTTATTCACGATATGCTTGCAGAGCTTGATTTAACTGATATTTTATTTAATCTTAAAGCAGATATGGAAACTACAAATTCAGAGGCTAAGAAAAAAAGTATCGTAAAACGCCTAAAAGTCGTTGAAAGCTTTTTAAACTCTGGTAACCGCCCTGAATGGATGATGATAACCAATTTACCTGTTTTACCACCTGACCTAAGACCTCTTGTTAGTCTTGATGGTGGAAAATTTGCTGTATCTGATGTAAATGACTTGTATCGTAGAGTTATAAATAGAAATAGTAGATTAAAGCGTTTAATGGAACTTGATGCGCCTGAGATTATTATTAGAAATGAAAAAAGAATGCTTCAAGAAGCAGTTGATGCACTTTTTGATAATGGTAGAAGAGCAAATGCAGTAAAAGGTGCAAATAAGCGTCCTTTAAAATCACTTTCTGAAATAATAAAAGGAAAGCAAGGACGTTTCCGTCAAAACTTGCTTGGTAAGCGTGTCGACTTCTCTGGTCGTTCAGTTATTGTTGTTGGACCAAAGTTAAGAATGGATCAGTGCGGATTGCCTAAGAAAATGGCACTTGAATTATTTAAGCCACATTTGCTAGCTCGTCTTGAAGAAAAAGGATATGCTACAACTGTAAAACAAGCCAAAAAGATGATAGAAGACAAGACTAATGAGGTTTGGGAGTGTCTTGAAGAGGTTGTTAAAGACCATCCAGTTATGTTAAACCGTGCACCTACACTACATAAATTGTCAATTCAAGCATTTCACCCTGTTTTGGTTGAAGGTAAAGCTATACAACTACACCCTCTTGTTTGTGCTGCATTTAATGCTGACTTTGATGGTGACCAGATGGCTGTTCACGTTCCACTTAGCCAAGAAGCTATTTCAGAATGTAAGATACTTATGCTTAGTTCCATGAATATCTTGCTTCCAGCAAGCGGTAAGGCTATAACAGTTCCTTCGCAGGACATGGTTTTAGGAATTTATTATCTAAGCTTACAAAGAGATGATGTATTGGGCGCAAATAAAATTTTTGCTAGCGTTGATGAAGTTATGATAGCCGAAGAAGCACACTCTTTAGGCCTGCATGCTAAGATAAAAACAATAGTTGATGGACGTACTATATTTACAACTGCTGGTAGACTTATACTTCGTTCTATCATACCTGATTTTGTTCCTGAAAATTTATGGAACAAGGTTATGAAGAAAAAAGATATATCAGCGTTGGTTGATTATGTTTATAAAAATGGCGGATTAGAAGTTACAGCTGAGTTTTTAGATAAGCTTAAAAATTTAGGTTTTAGATATGCTACAAAAGCTGGTATTTCTATATCTATTGCTGATATTATTGTTCCTGAAAATAAACAAAAGCTTATAGATGAAGCTAAGAAAAAAGTTCGCGATATACAAAAACAGTATGGTGGTGGTTTGTTGACAGATTCTGAAAGATACAACAAAATAGTTGATATCTGGACAGATACAAACAACTCTGTTGCTAGTGAGATGATGAACCTTGTTAAGAATGATAAAGGCGGATTTAACTCAATTTATATGATGGCAGACTCTGGTGCTAGGGGTAGTGCGGCTCAGATTCGTCAGCTTGCTGGTATGCGTGGTCTTATGGCAAAACCTGATGGCTCTATTATTGAAACACCTATCGTTTCTAACTTCCGTGAAGGTCTAAATATGATGGAATACTTCATCTCTACCCACGGTGCTAGAAAAGGTCTTGCGGATACTGCACTAAAAACAGCGAATGCTGGTTATCTAACAAGAAAACTAATAGATGTTGCTCAAAATGTTAAGGTTACTATGCACGATTGCGGTACTCACGAAGGTGTTGAAATAACTGAAATCACTGAAAATGGTGAGCTTATAGAAAGCCTTGAAGAAAGAGTTCTTGGTAGAGTTTTAGCTGATGATGTTATTGATCCTATAACAAATGAAATTTTATTTAGCGAAGGCACTTTGATGGATGAAGAGAAGTCAAAAGTACTTAGCGAATCAGGAATCAAAGCTGTTAGTATAAGAACTCCTATAACTTGTAAAGCTGCAAAAGGCGTTTGTGCTAAATGTTATGGTATAAACCTAGGAGAGGGTAAATTAGTCAAACCAGGCGAGGCTGTTGGTATTATTTCAGCTCAGTCTATTGGTGAGCCAGGAACACAGCTTACTCTTAGAACATTCCACATAGGTGGTACTGCTTCTACTGAACAGCAAGATAGACAGATAGTGGCTCAAAAAGAGGGCTTTATAAGGTATTATAATTTAAATACTTATGAAAATAATGGAAAGATTATAGTAGCTAATAGAAGAAGTGCTGCTGTACTTTTGGTTGAACCAAAAATAAAATCTGCCATAAATGGTACTATAGAGATAGAAACAGCTCACGAAGATATAAATGTAACTGTTAAGAATAAAAAAGAAGAGGTTAAATATACCATAAGACGTGGTGATTTAGCTAAACCTAATGAGCTTGCTGGTGTAAGTGGAAAGATAGAAGGAAAGCTTTATATTCCTTATTCTAATGGTGATGAGATAGCTGAAAACGAAAGTATAGTTGAAGTAATTAAAGAGGGATGGAATGTTCCAAATCGTATTCCTTTTGCAAGTGAACTTAAAATACAAGACGGTGAACCTGTAACTCAGAAGATATTAGCTGGTGCTGAAGGAGCTATAAAATACTTTATTCTAAAAGGCGATTATCTAGATAGGGTAAAAGATATCAAAAAAGGTCAAAAAGTAGAGCAAAAAGGTTTATTTGTAATAGTTTCTGATAAAGATGGAAGAGAAGCTGTTAGACATTATATTCCTAGAAACTCTATAATAGAATTAGATGATAATTCAGATGTGTCTGCAAGTAGTGTAGTAGCTCTTCCTGATAGTAACGATAAGCTTATTATTGCTGAGTGGGATCCTTATTCTACTCCTATTATTGCTGAGGAATCAGGCGTTGTTAGTTTTGAAGATATAGAACCTGGATATAGCGTATCAGAACAATTTGATGAAGCAACAGGTCAAAGTCGTTTGGTTGTAAATGAATATCTTCCAAGTGGTGTTAAGCCTACTATTATAGTAGCTACTAAAAATGGTGGCTTGATAAGATATCAGTTAGATCCTAAGACAGCTATATTTGTTTCAGATGGAGCTAGTGTTGCTCAGGCTGATATTTTGGCTAAGACTCCAAAAGCTGTTGCTAAGTCAAAAGATATTACTGGTGGTCTTCCTCGCGTTAGTGAGTTGTTTGAAGCAAGACGTCCTAAAAATACAGCTGTTATTGCTGAAATTGATGGTGTTGTTAGATTTGATAAACCTCTTCGCTCTAAGGAAAGAATTATTATTGAAGCCGAAGATGGAACAAGTGCTGAATACTTGATAGATAAAACACGTCAAATTCAAGTAAGAAGCGGGGAGTTTGTTCATGCTGGCGAAAAACTAACAGATGGTCTTATATCAAGCCATGATATATTAAGAATACTTGGTGAAAAAGCGTTACATTATTATTTGATAAGTGAAATTCAGCAAGTTTATCGTAGTCAAGGTGTTGCGATAGCTGATAAACATATTGAAATAATAGTTTCTCAAATGTTGCGTCAAGTTAAGATAGTTGATAGTGGAAATACTAACTTTATCGTTGGAGACCTCATCTCTAGAGCTAAGTTTAAAGAAGAAAACGAGCGTATTATGAGAATAGGTGGAGAGCCTGCTATCGCAGAACCTGTATTGCTTGGTGTTACTAGGGCTGCCATTGGAAGTGATAGTGTTATATCTGCTGCTTCTTTCCAAGAAACTACAAAGGTACTGACAGAGGCTTCTATTGCAGCTAAATTTGATTATTTAGAAGATCTAAAAGAAAACGTTATACTTGGTCGTATGATTCCAGTTGGAACAGGTTTATACAAAGACTATAATGTAAAAATAAAAGCTCTTTAATTTTTAGCCAACTCTTTTTTGAGTTGGCTTTTTAAACCACAATTTATTATCTATTATGTAAAATATAAAAAAATAATTTTACATTTGGATCGTTTATGTTTAGTATAGATTTTTCCCCTTTTTACGTATCGTTAAAACTCTCTTTAATTACTACTTTTATTTTATTTATATTAGTTACACCTTTGGCATATTTTTTTGCAAGATTTGATTTTAGATTTAAACCATTTTTTGAATCTCTTGTATCGCTTCCTTTGGTATTGCCGCCTAGTGTGCTTGGATTTTATCTATTGCTTTTTTTATCTCCATATTCTACTTTTGGAAAATTTATAGAAAATACTTTTGATATTCGCTTGGTTTTTAATTTTTATGGTTTGGTTGTTGCCAGCTGTATTTATTCCTTACCTTTTATGTTCTCACCACTTCAATCTGGTTTTGCAAATTTAAAAAATAATCTTTTTGAAGCAAGTTATTCTCTTGGTAAAGGAAGGCTTGCAACTCTTTGTTTTGTTGCTTTGCCAAATATAAAATCAAGTTTGCTTACAGCTTTGGTTATAAGTTTTGCTCATACTATGGGAGAGTTCGGGGTTGTTTTGATGATAGGTGGAAGTATAGGAGATGAGACGAGGGTTGCTAGTATAGCGATATTTGAATCAGTTGAAATGCTTGATTATGACAAAGCAAATATATACTCTATGTGCATGCTTGTTTTTAGTTTTGGTATTTTATTTTTGTTATACTTTTTAAATTTAAAAACAAAAAATAATTTTAAATAAAAGGAAATAATGTGATTTTAAAAGACATAGATGGTGTAGAATTTGATTTTTCAGAGTTTATAAAAACCAATGATTGTGTTGTGTTTTTGTATCCAAAAATGGGTCAAAGCAGTAAGTTTTTAGATGATGATTTGAAAAACAAAGAGGGTATGACAGGTTGCACCTTGCAAACTAAAAGCTATCAAGATTTAAAAAATGAGTTTTTGAAAAATAATTTCAAGATAGTTGCATTAGGTTCACATGGTTTTGAAAAACAAAAGGCCTTTAAGCAAGAAGTTGGAGCTGATTTTATATTTTTAAATGATGAAAAATTTATACTAGAACAAGAGCTAGGGCTTAAAACTTTTACAACAAATGATGGTAATAAATTTTATTTTAGACAAACATTGATTTTTAAAAACTCAAAATTAATACATCAACACGATGTTAAAGATGTTCAAAGCGATGCATCTCAAACTCTAAAATTTATTGAGTCTTTATAAGATTTTATAATTTTGTATTTTGCTAAAAATACTATCCGATATTCTGATTTGCATACTATTAAACTCAGTATTTATCTGCTTTAATGGTATGTTTTTGTTTATCCAATAACTTATTTTACTGTAATAATTTATCAAATTTTCTGATTTTTTTTGTATTTCATTATCTTTCATATAGTTTGGTCTTATATAAATTTTACCTTTTTTTATTGTTCTTTCTTTTTCAAATATTGGCGAGTTATTAAAAAATATAATAGGTGATGTGAGTTCACTAAAACCTATAAAATTATTGTCTGTATGTATATCAAGCTCTCCAAATATAGGCGAATGAATGAAGAAATTTATATATCCATTTTCCTGCATAAAATCATATGGATTTTTGGTTTTTAGTATGTTTAGGTTTTTCATTATTATAAGATCACAATCAAGTTGTGTTATAAACTCAAAAAAATAATCTTGTGTTTGTATATCCATCAAAAACTCTAATTTCAAAATCCAATTTCCTTTATTTTTTTTATAACTATATCAGGAGTTAGGTTTTTCATGCACTCGTGAGTTTTTATGGGGCATATTCTTTTCATGCAAGGCTGACAGGTCAGATCTAGGTGCAACAAATGTGCGTTTTTGTTTTTGAAAGGACTTGTTTCGTTATATTTTGTTGGACCAAAAAGAGCTATCGTTGGTATTTTGTAATTAGCCGCTATATGCATAGGTCCGCTATCGTTTGTAATAAAGAGCTTTAAAGAGCTTATGTATTTGCAAAGTTCTTGTATATTTGTTTTTCCGCATAAATTTTTAAAATTTATATCGTTTTTTTGTAAAATTTCAGATATTTCATCACAAATTTTTGATTCATTTTTTGAACCAAATATTAAAAATTCATAATTTCTATCCATTTTTATTGCAACTTCTGCAAAGTATTCAGGATACCATTTTTTAGCACTTCCATATGTAGCACCAGGGTTTATTCCTATATAGTTTTTTGTATCTTCTTTATTTATTGGTATATACAAATCATCGTTTATTTTTTTTATGTTTAAACTATCTTTTACAAAATTTAGATATTTGTTTGCTTGATGAATGCTTGTTTTTATTTTTTTAAACTGTAGTTTTTTATTTGCTTTGATAAATTTAAGCAATACATAGCTTGTAAATGAGCTTCTAAAACTAATGCCAAGATCAAATTTGCCTATTTTTTTACAAATCTTAAAAATATAAAGCCATCTAAAGCTATGTTTTTTGCTTTCGTCTATGATTGTAAATTCGCAGTTTTTGTGAGATTTTAAAATTTCCGTACTAACAAAAGAGCCAAAAAAAACTATCTTACAATCCGGAAAATTTTCCACCAAGCTTTGTATAGCAGGTGTTGCCATTATGCAGTCGCCAAGCCAAGTTGGAAGTTCTATGAAAATTCTCATTTTACAATGCTTTTTATAGCTGATATAGTTTCTTTTGCATTTTTTTCTATGCTGAAATTTTTAACGAGTTCAAAAGAGCTATTTTGTTCTTTTTGCAACAAATCTTTATCGGCCAACAACTTATTTATAAACTTTATATTTTGAATAAAATCATCATTTTTTATCACAAATTTTTCTGATAAAATTTCACTTGCTCCATTGCTAGATGTTGTAAATACGACATTCTTAAAGCTTAATGCTTCCAAAACTACATTTGAAAATGGCTCGTATTTTGTAGGAAATATAAAAATATCACTAGCTTTATAATATCTATCTACATCTTTTCTGGCACCCATAAAAAAGACCTTGTTTTCTAGCCCAAGTTCTTTTGATTTGCTCTTGTAATTATTTAATTTTTTATCTTTTCCTATTATGATGGCATTGAAATTTTGATCCATTTTTGAAAGCATATTTAAAAAGACATCAACGCCTTTTCTTTTAAAACCACTTCCAACAAAGAGTATTATCGGTGTTTTTATGTCTATATTTAACTCTTTGCATATTGCTTGTTTAAACTCATTTTTGTCAAAATCATCTTGTAGTTTTACACCATTATATATAACTTTTATTTTTTCATTTTTTATATCATATGTATCAACAATCTGTTTTTTTATAAAATTTGAGTTTGCTATTATAAGTTTTGAGTTTGTAAAGCATTTTTTTTCAAGGTATGGATATACGAAATTTAAAGGGTTTGAAAACCAAAATTTTTTACTTTTCATATATACTTTATGAACGCCATCCCCAGCCCTATAAATATCGGCTGAGTCAATTCTTTCTAAACTAAAATAAATATCATCTTTTTTTGAAAACCTTGCATATTTGTTGAATATCAAAGCCTTTATCCAAGAGCTTATAAGCTTTGGCATTTTTAGGCTTTTTATCTCACAACGTATATTTTCATTTTTTAAAGCTTGTGTTAGTCTTGATAGATAAATCTCTGCTCCACCAACTGCTTTTGGATTCATTCTTAAAAATGTTAATTTTTTCATTCAACGATTTTATAATAAAATTAATAAAAATTTGGTTATAATCTTATTAAACCCATACTACAATTATTGTGTTTTAAACTAATTTTAGGATAAGAATGATAAATATACTTGAGCTTGAAAGTTCCAAAGGGTTTGGTGGTCAAGAGCATAGAACCCAGCGTGTCATAAATGGACTCAATAAACAAAAATTTAAAGTTTTTTATGGTTTAAATAAAGGTTCTACTAGTTTTATAAAAGATATAGATTGTGAATTCGTTGAGTTTGATCTTAGAAAAATTTATAATATTTTTGAAATTATTAAAATATGTCGTTTTGTTAAAAAAAATGATATTAAAATTATATCAACCCACTCAGGAAAAGATGGAATAATAGGCTCTATAGTTGGTAAAATTTGTAAAGTTAAAGTTATTAGGACAAGGCATTTACAAACTCCTATAAGTTCTTCAATGAGTTATAATTTATGCACCAAAGTTGTTGCTGTATCAAATGCTACAAAATATAGTTTAATTAACAAAGGTGTTAAAGAAAATTTAATAGATGTTGTTTATACGGGTGTTGATACTAAAAAGTTTAACCCAAATTTCAAAAAAGATATAAAAAAAGAGCTAAATTTGGCATCTAATACGGTTGTTATTGGTATTGTAGCTGTATTAAGAGGTGCTAAAAATCACGAATTTTTAATAAATGCCTTCAATGAACTTAATCTAGAAAAATGTGCTTTGATTATTGTCGGTGATGGGCCGCAAGAAGATTATTTAAAAGAGATAACAAAAGACAATAAAAACATATTTATGCTTGGAAACAGGACTGATGTTGCTGATTTTATGGGTAGTTTTGATATTTTTGTTTTACCTTCTAAAATGGAGGCACTTGGCACTGTTTTATTGGAAGCCGGAAGTTGTGAAGTGCCTTGCATAGGAAGTAATGTTGGTGGTATTGTGGAAGTTGTTTTGGATAATAAAACAGGATTTGTTTTTAATTTAGATAATAAAGAAGAGCTTAAAAATGCAATATTTAAATTAGTGCAAGACAAGGGGCTAAGATATAAATTTGGCAAAAACGCAAGAGAATATGTCTATAATAATTTTTCAATAGAACAAATGGTTAAAAAAACGGAGATTTTATATGAAACTATCTGAAAGGCTTTTAAAGTTTATTTTAAAAAACAAGAGTGTTGTAAAAACAGATTTGGTAAAAGAGCCTTTTAAGACAGTTTGTTTTTTTAGCAATACAGCTATAGGAGATACATTGTTTAGCACTCCTGTTTTTAGAGTTTTTAAACAACACTACCCCGATGTAAAAACCATAGCTTTATTAAATCCAAAAAATGCAAAGCTTTTTGAAAATGATCCAAATTTAGATGAAATAGTTTTGTATAATGGTCGTTGGAAAAGTTTTTTAAAAATAAGAAATATCTTAAAATCTAAAAATATAGATATAGCATTTTTATTGCATTCAAATGAACCGCAAGCTACACCTTTGGCTTTTTTAAGCGGTGTAAAATATATTTTTAAATTGCCAAATGATAGAAATTATTTTAATTTTTTAAACTCAAATAAACCAACTCCTTACCCTGAAAATACACATGTAGTTTTAAGTAGGCTTCAACAATTAGAATTTATAGGCATTAAAAGCACAGATACAAGAATGCAACTTTTTTTAAATGAAAACGATAGAAATATAGCAAGAACAATATTAAAACGCAAACATGGTCAAAAAATTATAGGCTTTCAAATATGTGCTAGTACTAATTCTAGAATGTGGACAATTGAAAGATGGTGTGAACTTGCTAATTTGATACTTAAAAATAATAATACTAGAATAGTTTTAACGGGTAGCCCACAAGAAAAAGTTTTAACTAATATTTTAGAAGAAAAAATAAACAACAATAGGGTTTTAAATATAGCTGGAAAATTTAACCTTTCAGAGGCTGCTGCTATTATTGGCGAGCTTGATGCTTTGGTTACTTTGGATACAGGGCCTTTACATATAGCCGCAGCATTAAGAACCCCTATAATAGCATTGTTTGGTGTTACAAATCCTTATTTATTGATGCCAAATTTTGATACTGATTTGCATAAGTTTATAAAAGTAGATTTTATAGCAGATGAAACATATTCAAAACACAAAGACTATAGTTATTTGATGGAAAAAATAACAGCAAATAATGTTTATATAAAATTACAAGAGGTTATTAATGCTTTATAAATACTATAAAAATTTATCATGTTTTTTACAATTTTTAAAATTAGATTCTTGAGTATAAACCAACTTTAAATATATTAATTTTGGAAATTTTAAAAAATTAATAATAAGGTAGGAGAATAAAATATAAATGAAAACACTTTTATTTATAAGCGACAAAGATGAGAATTTTAATCACAGTTTTATACAAAATGTTATAAATGGGTATTTAAAAAATTATTTTAATGTGTATATTGTTTATTTTACCGATACTTGCAAGCTTGTAAATAATGATATTTATATACTAAAAAAAGATAGAAGTAAGGCATTGGAAATCATAAATGATAAATTTTTAAAGTTAGATTGTGTTGATTTTGTCATGGTTAGGAACTTTTTAGATGTTTTAAGAAACGCAGTAAGACTAAAATTAAAATTTGGATTTAAATTGTATTTTCAATTAAGTTTTCCTCATTTTTATAGGCCTTATCACGAAGCAAAGATAAAAAATAAAAATGTTCTTTTTAAATTTATAAAATATAAAATTAACTTATTTTTATATAGAAAATTTATAAATAAGTGCGATGGGTTTTTCCCCATATCAAATTTAATGGTAGATGAATTTTTCAAAGGCATTAAAACAAAAGTTCTGCCGCTACCAATGGGTTTAAATGAAGAAGATGTAAAATATACTAAAACAAACAAACAAGGCATAAAAAAGTTTATCTATATAGGGGCTGTTGATATAAATAGAAATTTGAAATATTTCTTTAATGAATTTTCAAAAGCAAAAAGTGATTTTGTATTTGAAATTTATACCAAAGACTATGAATATACCAAAAAAATATTACCAAATGATAGTCGTTTTTTATTGCATCATTTTGTTGAAAAAAATCGTATTTTTGAGATTATGCAAGATTTTGATATAGGTTGTTTTTATGTTCCTATAAATAAGCTTTATGATCTTTGCTCGCCTACAAAAGTAATGGACTATTATGCTTGTGGTTTGGTTAGCTTTAGTTCAAAAGTCAATGAGTGCAATAGTCTATTTGATAAAAATAGTATGTTTTTTGTTGATAATAATATAGCCAAAACTGTTGATGTAATATGTGGTGTGGATAGACAAGAGTTAAATAATATGAATAATTTAGGGCTTGAATCTCTTTTGAGTAATAGAAATTATAAAATAATAGCCGATGATTTGTTTAATTTTATAGAAACTAAAAAGGAATAAAATGCAAAAAAATATAAAAGTGAGTTTTATTGTTCCAATATATAATAAAGAAAAACATCTAAAAGAGTGTATAGATAGTCTAATAAATCAAACCTTAAAAGATATAGAAATAATAGCAATAAATGATGGAAGCACTGATAAAACTATTGAAATTTTGCAAAGCCATAATGATGAAAGATTAAAAATAGTAACACAGTCAAATCAAGGCTCTAGTGCTGCTAGAAATCATGGAATAGAATTGGCTCAAGGCGAATATGTCATATTTGTTGATGCAGATGACTTTGTAAAAGACGATTATGCTGAAAAAACATACAATATCGCTAAAAAGCATAATGCAGATATGGTTGTTACCGACTATTATGAACATTATGGTCATACCCCCCCCCATACACCAAGATATATGAAAGATTGTGTTCTTTTAACAAATAAGCAAATTAATGATAAAATTAGCATTGTTGATAAAAATGATTGTTTGAATTCAATATTATCTGGTAGAAGTGTTAAAAATGCTATTTGGAATAAAATTATAAAAACTGATATTATAAAAAAACATAGTTTTCCTGCTGGAGTATTTTTATCAGAAGATTTTTGTATTACTACTAAAAATATCTTTTTATCTAATAAAATAGTAAAACTAGATGAAGCGTTTTATTATTATCGAGTAGGGGATAGTAATATGAGTAGTATAGCTAGAATTAGTTATAGTGGCTTTGTTGATTTTTATTATGTTTGTGCCGATATTACTGATTTTTTAATAAAAACTAATTTTAATTATTCGCAAGAATTAATTAAAAAAATACAACAAAGGAAAATAAAAAGAATATATATAGAGTTTTTAAGATTTTATCCAAATTTACAAAATGAAAATTATGTAAAGTTATTAACATTTATAAAAGAAAATATTTCTGAAATATTTGAATATGATGAGTTTAAAAAGATTAGACTTAAATATAAAATATTATTAAAATATATCCATAAAACAGATGACTTGAATAAAATTTGCAAAACACTTATTTTATTTGATAAAATAAATAGACTTTTTTCAAGAAAACCAAAAAAAGAATTATTGTAAATACAAAAGGCTTACATTGAGTGTAGTAGTTTTAATGTATCATCATATTTTACCAAAGGCTGGATTTATATCTAGTAGTGTAGAGCAGTTTAAAAGCCAAATGAGTTTTTTAGCAAAAAATGGATATAAGACCTTGACATCGGATGAGTTTTTTGACTATAAAAAAGGCTTGATAGATATACCCAAAAAATCAGTTTTTATAACATTTGATGATGGCTGGAGAAATAATTATTACTATGCTTATCCTATCTTAAAAGAATTAGGTCTTAAAGCTACGATTTTTTTGGTTACATCTTGGATAGAAAAAGCAAGCGAACAAAACTCTATAAAAAAAGCGGAGTTTTTACCACTTCAACATAATGAAGCTAAAAAAAGTGCTCCAATAAATCCAGCTGGAGTTTTTTTAAATTGGGATGAAATTTATAAAATGAAAGATGTGTTTGACTTTCATTCGCATACAGATGGACATACAGATGGATATTTTGAAGATTTGCCATTTGAACAAGATCTTATGCAATGCAAAAACACTATAAAAACTAGACTCGGCTTTGATGATAAACAGCTTTGCTGGCCAAGAGGAAAATATGATAATCAAAAGCTTCAAATAGCCAAAGACATAGGCTATGAGATGTTTTATACAACAAAAAGAGGTATGAATTTAAATGATGGTGTTTTGGATGAAGTTAAAAGAATAGCTGTTAAAAATAGCTCCTTTTGGCTTGCAAAAACTATGTTTATATATCAAAACAAGATGATTTTTGATATATATTCAAAGATTAAAAAGTAAGTTTATTTTTTATATTTGATGATATTGCATTTTTTATATCGTCGATATCAAAATCCATAAGGCAGTTGCTAATTTTGCTTCCATTACATCCATCCTGCCCACAAGGAACACAGTCCCAATTTTTTTGAAAAACACAATGTTTGCCCATTTTTTGATTTCCATTTATATTTTTGTATTCATTTTGCGTTAAATTATTATCCCACGGGCCCCATTCAAAAACCCCACTAGGACCAAAAAATGCTATAACTGGTGTATCATTGGCGGCTGCTATATGCATTATGGCTGTATCAACACCTATAAAAAGTAATGATTTTTTATTTAGGGCTGCTACTTGTTTTAGGCTTAACTTACCGCTTAAATTTATTGGACTGCTTTTGCATATATTAATTACAGATTTTACTTTGTTTTTTTCTATCTCGTTATTATCTGCTGTTATTACTACTTTTGTCTGCATTTTATTTTCACAAAAATCTATTATCTCTGCCATTGTTTCATCTTTGATACATTTAAATATCCATCTACTGGTTAGATGAACATGTATAAAATTTTCTGGTAAGTCTAAATGGTTTATATTGTTTTTGTCAAAAAAAATCTCTACTTTTTTATGTATAGGTTTTAAATTTAGAACTTTTAAAATCTCTAAATTTCTATCAATGGTATGTGTGTCCCATTTTGATTTTAACACTTTATCGGTTATTAGTTTATTTATAGCTTTATTTTTGCCTTCAAAACTAATGATTTTTTTTATTTTGGCATATTTTGCTATTATAATACCTCTATCGCCAGTTGTTGTTTGTATCGCTATGTCGTATTTTTCTTTTTTGATAGCCTTTATAAATCTAAGCTCAGTAAGTATTCTTTTGAAAATTCCATTGCTTTTAGTAGCTTGTCTATCATAGATGTGTATTTTGTTTATATTTGGATTATCTTGTAAAACAGCTTCGCATCCTTTATTTAATGCAAAGTCTATTTGTGCATCAGGAAAATGGTGTTTTAGGTTTGATAAAAGCGGTGTTGTTAATAAAACATCCCCTATGTTTCTAAATTTCATTACTAGTATTTTCATTTTATGTATTTCCAAAAAGTGTATTGTGAATAAATTTTCGCTATGACATACCCACGCCAACCAGCCATAAATCCGCCTTTTAAAACAAAAAGCTTAAAAAATGTCCAGGCAGGATTTATTATTGCTTTTAACCTATTTTTCTTAGCTCCAAGAGTTGAATATCTGTTTTGTTTATTTATAAACTGCTCTATGTTTTCATAGGCATAATGCAAAAAATGATTTTTTAAAACCC
The DNA here is from genome assembly GCF_002022005.1 of Campylobacter pinnipediorum subsp. caledonicus. Classification (NCBI taxonomy): domain Bacteria; kingdom Pseudomonadati; phylum Campylobacterota; class Epsilonproteobacteria; order Campylobacterales; family Campylobacteraceae; genus Campylobacter; species Campylobacter pinnipediorum. The sequence goes on along the minus strand of NZ_CP017258.1, from coordinate 1,363,371 downwards.
CAATTTTATTTTTATCATCAAATAAAACAACACTTTCGTGAACTTCTTTATCGTTAAAATTAGCATGATTTTTATTAAAAAATCTCACACTATGATCAGGATAAAGCCCCATTTGTTTTATGGGTTTGTCAAAAAAATAATTAAGCCTAGCTACTTTGTAAGCAAAGAACTTTGGATTTTGCAATAAATATTTGATTTCATTTTCTAGTTTTTTTGTAAAAATTTCATCACTATCAAGCACGAAAATCCAATCATTTTTTGCTTGATTTACTCCAAATGATTTTTGTTTGCCAAATCCAAGCCATTGCTGAAAGATAAATTTGGTATTTTTAAACTCGCTACATATTTGTTTAGTTTTATCAGTTGAGCCATTGTCTATTATCACGACTTCATCTGCAAACTCAATGCTTTTAAGAGCTTTTTTTAGGTATTTTTCGCTATTAAAAGTTAGCATTACAATGCTAATTTTCATATTTATCCTCGTAAAAATGCTTAAATCTTTTATGAAACCAAAAATACTCATCTGGATTTTGTCTTATAAAATATTCTGTTATATCAGCTTGTTTTTGTGTCATTTGTAGTATTGCTTCATGCTTTTTCATGTTTTGATAATCATTTGGGTCTATTGGTTCAAAAAAACAAATTTCGTTTTTGTTCTCATTTAATTTGTGAATCAAAGTTGGTATAATTATTGAATTTGTTTTTTCTGCAATTACACTTGCTGATGGGGTATGTAAAGCTCTTTTGTTAAAAAAGCTTACTTCAATTCCTTCTTTTTTTGCTGTATTTTGATCTACTAATATTCCAATCATTCTTCCATCTTTTATTGATTTTAATATTTGTTTTATCCCGTCTTTTTTATCTATCAATTCAAGATTAAATTGTGTTCTATTTTTTTGTAAAATTTTTTGCATAGCATTACTGTCCAATTTTCTTCCTATAACACTTCCTTTTCCAAATTTTGCAGCTATTGCTAAAGGTATAAGCTCCCATTCACCACAATGAGCGCTTTGTATTATTATGCTTCTTTTGTCTTTTATAGCTTTTGTTAAGAAATTTTCGTTTTTAAAAACAACCCTATCTAAAATTTTTTCTTTTGTTGAATCTTGGTTCTTTATAAAATTTATTCCTAAAAAATTTGCGAAATTTATATATACTTTATTTGCTATATTTAGTTTTTGCTCATATGTAAGGCTATCTTCAAAAGCTAAATCAAGATTTGTCATAATGACCTTAAATCTTTTTTTGTTTGTTTTCATATATACAAAGGCCATAAATTTAATAAAAATATTGTGGATACATGATGGAGTTATGGCTATTAAAGTTTTTAAAAAGTAAAAACCAAATATGTAAACTTTATCCATTTAATATCCTTTTTGCGAAATTTGCAACTGTTTCAGGAAGTATCTCTTTTATGCAAAAGTCGTTTTTGTTGATACTTTTTGCATCAGGTTGTTTTCCCATATCTACTACCAAATTTACATTTGTTTTAAATGCATTTCTTTTACTTGGCCTATTTCCAAAAAGAGTGATTGATGGGGTATTTACAGCCCATGCAATATGAGTTAATCCGCTATCATTTCCTATTACTAAATCAGTTTGAGATATTGCTTTTATCATCTCTTTTAGATTTTTTCTTTCTAACAGTTTTGCATGGGTATTTTTTGTTAGTTTTTCGGCTGATTTTAGCTCTTTATCGTTTGCGTGAGTTATATAAATTTCATACTCTTTTAATAAATTTATAACATCTTTAAATTTATCATAACATTTATTATCTTCACTTGCAAATGGGGCTATGATTATTGTATTTTTGCTGTTTTTTTCTTTTGGGCTTATATCAAAACAAGGATTTTTGTTTATTATGTCATTTTTGTCAAATTTAAAATCAAGAGCAAAAGATACAAGTGATAAATTTCTTATTATGATATTTTCATTATAGTCAATTTTGAGTTTGTGTTTGTAAAATAATGAAGCTATGTTTTCTTTTACGCTATCTATGCCAAAACCATATATATTTTTTCCTATTATTCTTGATACTATAGCTGATTTTAAAAGCCCCTGCATATCTATAACCACATCAAAATTATCTAAATTTTTTAATATTTTATAACATTTTAGTATTTTTTTATCTTTTAGTGGTATTTCAACAAGCTCATCTATCAATGAATGATCTCTTAAGATATCTGCAAAACGCTCATCTACTATCCATGTTATATGTGAGTTTGGTACATGTTTCTTTATAAATTGCAAAACTATAACCGAATGCACTATATCACCAAGTGCGGAAAGTTTTACTATAGCTATTTTGTTTTTATTTTTCATTATCTACTTTAAATTGAAATTTTGATATCATTTTATAAAAAAATGTCTAAAAAAGGCTTAAAATGGCAAAAAATTGTATTTGTGTGTTTGATTGTGAGACTGTTCCAGATGTGGATTTGTTGAGGCGAGTTTATGGTTTTGATGGTGATGACATGGATGTGAGTTTGCAAGCATTTGAATATCAAAAAAGTATAAGTGGTAGCGAGTTTTTGCCTGTTATGTTTCATAAGGTTGTAGCTATCTCTGCTGTTATAGCTGATGAATATGGTAAATTTGAGCGAGTTAATACTATGGAGGGCGAAGATGAGAGGGACATACTTTCTAAGTTTGTAAACTTCATAAATAGACTAAATCCACGCCTTGTTAGCTTTAATGGAAGAGGGTTTGATTTGCCTATGATTATGGCTAGGGCTATGAGATATAATTTAACCGCAAATGCTTATTATGAAACTGATAATAAAGAGCTTAATAAAAGCAAATGGGAGAATTATCGTTCAAGGTATGATGCTAGATTTCATCTTGATTTGCTTGATCATATTAGCGATTTTGGTGCTGTTAGAGGGCTTAAACTTGATTTGCTTTGCGCGAGTTTAAATTTGCCGGGGAAATATGATGTTCATGGAGATCAGGTATTGCAGCTTTATTATGAAAATGAAATTTTAAAAATAAACGAATATTGTGAGTCGGATGTTTTAAATACATATTGGTTATTTTTGAAATTTGAACTTTTGCAAGGTCAAATAACACTTGATGATTATGCCTATTTTTTAAACACTATGAGTAATTTTTTAAATACTAATTGTAAAAATAAGAACTATACAGATATTTTTTGTGATTTTATATCTCAAGAACTTTATAGATTGCAAAATAAAGATGGGTATAAATATATAAGTAAGATAAAAAAAACAGCTTTTGATGATATTCAAAGAGTTTCACTTGAAAATTTAGACGAACATATGGCCAAAAATGGACTTGAAAATGTATTAAAAAAAGCAAGTGAGTTAAAACCATCTAATGCAAAGATGAAAATAGATGAGCAAATTCCTGAGATAAATCTAGATGATGAGTAGATAAATTAGCCATTATTAATGGCTAATTTATTAATTATTCCCAAATAGCCAACGAAAATACCATAAGTAATACCACCATTTTTTGCTTTTAGGATTAGGTATATTTTTTCTATATTGTTCGCTTAAAATTGTCCATGTGAAATTAAGAAAAATCCTAGAATGCCCATATTCTGCTCCAAAATTACGATTTTCTATTTTTTTTCTAAGATCTACTGGTGTGTTGTATGACAAATCTCTTTTTAAAGTATGATATGATTTTTCTCTATTTACATTATCTTTTAAATCAGTATTATTATCTCTTGTTGAACAAAGATATTTTTTAGGGAGGTATGATTGTTTTGAGCCATGTGCTTTATGAAATTTTACAAATCTAAAATCTTCACTTCCATAATGCCCTGCAAATTCTTCATCATATCCATAAAACCTCATAAATCTAGCCCTGCTCATAAAAAATAAATTAGCATGCCCTTTTCTTATTTTGCCATCATTGTTGGCAGAAGTTCTATAAATTTTATATATATTTCTCCCTAAGGGTCTTTTATTTGCCATATACCAAAGTGTGTTTTCGTGTATATAGTGGTCCAAATCTAACATTACAATCTTGTCACTTCTTGCATATGTGGCTCCTAGATTTCTGGCGCCTGCTTGGTTCCATTGTATATCTTCGTTTATTTTAAGCCATCTTATATTTAAATCAAACTCTGGTATTTCGTATTGTATTGGCGATCCATCATCTACTATAATAAACTCAATTTGATCCAACAAATCCGGCGAATATTGTTCATATTTTCTAAGTAAAGATATGACTGAGTCTATGTTTTCTTGATTGCAATAAAAATGAGTTATGTAGCTTAAATTTATATGAGAAGCATCTAGTTGATGTCTGTTCGGATAGTTTTTATTTATTCTTGATATCTCTTTTTGTTGATTAAATGCAGACATGTTTTTCCTAAATTTTTATTTTAAATATCTTAATTTACACATAATAGCATATTTAAATTTTGTAAAAAATAAATTTATATTTTTATTAAAAAAGTATCTTATAAATCAAAAATGCACTCATAAATAGGTATAGTCCTAAAAAATACTTTTTTAAAAGTTTTTTGTCAATTTTATTTGAAGCTCTTGTTCCAAAAAACACACCAAAAATAGACCCAAAACCTATTAAAGCTCCATCCAAATATGCAATGTATCCGTGATATGCAAATGATAAAAATCCAGAAAATGAGCTAAATATAACAAAAAATAGACCCATGGAAGATGCTTTTTTAATATCAAGCCCTAAAAATCCAACAAGTATAGGGGTGATGAAGACAGAGCCACCTATGCCAACACTAATAGCAAGAGTCCCAACACCAATGCCTATGGCAAATAAAATAGCTTTTGATATTATTAGTGTTTTTGCTTGTTTTGGGTTATAATAAAGTTTTATTATTGAAATAATAAATATTGAAAGTAAGGCTAATTTCAGCACAATATCTGGAGTTATAGACACTATATATCCACTAAAACTAGCTCCAACAGCACCACCAAGCCCTAAAAATATGCCATTGTCTAATTTTAGATTTCCATCTTTGTAGTTAAAATAAGAGCCAAAAACTGAGCTAAAAAGCATTTGAAAAACACTTATACCAATTGCTGCTTTCATTTCAAAACCAAGCATTAACATGGCCGGAACTATAATAGCCCCGCCACCTATGCCAAAAAAACCAGCGATGAAGCCTACAAAAACTCCAAAAATAAGTAAAAACAATAGCATAATTTGTCCTATAATTATTTTTTATTATTAAAGTTTATCATAAAATGGTATTAGTAAAATTAAAATTTAAAAAACAAAAGCTTTTGTTTTAAGGCATAAAAAACTTTAATGAATTTAGCACTAATGGGTTTAAAAAATTACAACAAAATCTTTATAAATTTTTTGTTATTTGATTTAATGTAAAAAGATGCTTAAAATGTGAAAACACATTAAAAATAGATAAATAGCTTATTTTGGTTTTATAACGATTTTATAAAAACAAAAGTATAATAAACAGTCAAGTAAATTAAAAGGAAAAATTAATGAAATCTATTATAAATGATGCTGTTAATTATCTTTGTGTTCAAACATTGGGATTTGATGTCAAGAGTGCAAAATCATTAGGAAAAGGCTTTTATGGGGCTAGTATACCTTTATACAAAGATGATACGGAGTTTAATTTTTATCTTTTTTTTAAAAAAGACACACTAAAAAATTTTGCTAAGGCTTTTTTGGGGCAAGATGATGTTAGTGAGGCTGATTTTGATGATTTGTCAAAAGAGATATCAAATCAAATAATTGGCAGAGTAAAAGTTGTTTTAAACAATTCAAATGATAAATCACAATACAAGCTTGGAACACCTGAGTTTTTAGGTGAAGTTACAAATTTTAATATAAAATTAGATAATAAAATAATATATAAAATTAAAAACAGAACATTTCAAATAGGATATAAAAAAGTATGACCGAAGATAGTGAAGTTGTAGAAATATTTGAAAATTTAGGACTTTTTAAAAGCTATGATGAGCTTATGGATATAAGTGTTGATTTTATAGCAGAACTTGGCACTACTACAATAAGTATAAATGAGCTTTTAAAATTTGAACCGGGATCAGTTATAGACTTAGAAAAACCAGCAGGTGAGAGTGTAGAGCTTTATATAAACAATAGAATATTTGGCAAAGGTGAAGTAATGGTATATGAAAAAAACTTAGCCATTCGTATAAATGAGATATTAGATTCTAAGTCAGTGATACAATATTTTAAAAAAGAGCTTTTATGAGATTTTTGCTTTTATTTTTACTTTTATTGTCAAATATCAATGCTGTAAATTTACTTACATATAATGTTTATGAAAGAACAGATAGAGTTGACATTATGCTTAGTTTTGATGCTCCTTATGAGGGTAATATATTTCAAAAAAGAGATAAAGATTATACATCTTTGGTTTTAAATTTGCTTAATTTTGAGGAAAATATAAATAAAATTTTAAAATCAGACATAGTTCAAGAATTTGATTTTGAACCAAGGCAAAGTTCTTTAATATTAAAGTTAAAATCAAAAGAACCAATACTCGTAAATGCATCAAAAACAACAGATGGTTTTGGTCTTAGAATAAGAGCTAGTTTGAAAAACACACCAGAAAAACTAGCAAATATCCCCAAAGCCAGTATTATGGTTGGGCAAAAGACAAAAGAAGATGATGGATTGCTTGATAGTAGGTATTTTTTAGTCGTCGGTGTTTTACTGTTATTATTGATATTTTTATTTTTAGTTAAAAAAATTATATTAACAAAAGATGGAAAAGTAAAAAATACAAATAGTATGCCATGGCTTATAAAAGGCAATAATGCAAAGATAAATATAATATATGAAAAATATATAGATAGACTAAATAAAGTCGTTTTGTTTAGTTATGAAGAAAAAAAATATCTTGTTTTGGTTGGTTCTACAAATGTTTTGCTTGATAGTTTTGGAGAAGAAAAAATACAATCACAAGAAGACTTTGCTGTATTTTTTGAAGAGAATAAAAAGAAACTAGGTAATTTTTTACAAGATAGACAAAATAGTTTAAATAGCTATAAAGATAAGCTTAGTCAAGATTCGTTTTAGTTTTTATGTCCATAAAATAGAAATTTCTTCATTAAAAATATCTGATTTTTTGGGCATAACTTTTATCTCTTTAATTTCTATATTTTTTATGTCGTTTTGTGCTTTTAGATTTGAAATTTCTTCTTGCATTTTTTGCGATAACTCATCTAGCTTAATATTTATATCATCTATTAAATCTTGTAGCATTGTTACATCATTTTTTTCTTTTATGACCTTACTTGCTTTTTTAACTCCATTTGCTATCGTTCTTGGATTTCTTGCTTTAGAACCAAAAAATGCACTAATAATACTCGTTCCTATATTTATTATAGCATCTAATTTGCTAGATGTAAGATCATTTTCTTCTTTGTCCAATTGGTAGGTTGCTTTTTGAAGTTTTTGCAATAACTTATTTTCTTCTTTTTTAAACTTATCTATAATATCTTGTGTTTTTTCTTCAAGTATTTCATTGCAAATATCTTGCACTCTTACACAAAACTCCTCTTTGCTTTCATCTAAATTTGATGTTATGCCAAGGGCTGATAATATAGTTAAGTTTTCATTTTGGTATATAAAATCTTTAAAATCTTTTTTTAATTCATTTGTGTTTTTTATATTTAAAATAAAATCAGGAATGGGCTTAAATTTTGGATTTTTGTTGGGCTGTAATTGAATTATTTTTTTATTTTTTATAGCTTTGTCCCAATTTACACTGGTATCGGATTTGTCTAATTGTATTATGAAATTTAATTTTTTTGTTGTATCTATGCCAAGTTTTTGATTGTAAAATTTTACATTGGCAGCGGCTAATAAATTTCCACTTAATTCATCATCGCTACTAGCAAATATTTGTGTTATATTGCTAGAAAATAGCGGTTTTGAATGGCTAAAATTATCTAAAGATTTTTTATCTTTTGACTTTTTATTTTTCATTAGTATTGATATGTGTTCTTTGGAAAGAGGACCTTTTAGATAGCTTAAAGCCCAGCGAGTTTTTATTAAGTGAAGTTTGCTTTCGTTTGTATTTTTAACCAAAAAATGTCTTTTTTCTAAATTTGATATAGTGTTTTCAAGCTCTTTATTACTGGTATCGGATATTCCGCTCAGCCCTGACGCAACCTTTGCTTTATCTTGTTTGGTTTGAAGTCTTCCTATAAACCAAGTTCCTATATTACTCAATCCTCTATAGTCAAGATCTACTGGATTTTGTGTGCTTAATACACATCCTACCCCAAAAGCTCTTGCTTGTTTTAGCAAAAGAAGCATTGGTTGTTTTGATGGAGGGTTTGCATTCGGAGGGAAAAATCCAAAAATTTCATCCATATATAAAATAGCTCTTAATGAGCTTGTGCCATTTGTGCTTCTCATCCATGTTATTATTTTGTTAAGTAAGATTGTTACAAAAAACATTCTTTCATTATCATTTAAGTGTGATATTGTGAAGATATTACATTTTGCTTTTTTGTCTTTATTAAAAAGCATTTTGCCTATATCTAAATCTTCTCCTTTTGTATATGCCTTAAAATTATTGCTAGATATTAAGGTGTTTAATTTTAAACTTAGCTTCATTCTTTCATTGCTTGGATAAAATTGCTCTAAGCTAAAAACACCTATTTTGTCAAATGGGGGATTTAGTATTGATAAGATTAGTTCTTGTATGTTTATGCTTTCATTGCTGCTAAATTTGTAAGCAAAAATATTTGATATAAGTATATGTTCTTTTGAAGTTTCATCCACTTTTATATTTAAAAGTGATAATATTGAGCTTGTTGTGGAGTTTATATAAGAGTTTAAAAACTCCTCATCATCAGTGTTTGGGGCTTCAAAATTACCAAGCAAGGCTATGCTCACTCCGGCATTGCTTTTTGGTGTATATATCGTAAAATCAACACTTTCTTTAAATAATTTTATTCTTGAAATATCCTGAAAGCTTGAGCTTAAGCCTTCACTCCATCTTTTGCTTAATTTTTCAGATAACTCTTCTTTGCTTAAATTTTCATTATTTGCTTCTACTTCATCTATATATGGTAAAAAATCATTTTTATTTAGATTTTCAAACGATAGGCATAAGTTTGTCATGTCACCTTTTGGATCTATTATGATAGATGGAATATTGTCTATACAAGCTTCTTCTAAAATAGAAATTCCAAGACCAGTTTTACCGCTTCCTGTCATTCCTATTATTGTTGCATGAGTTGTTAAGTCTTTATTTTTGTATAAAAATGGTTCGTTATTTTCTAAGCCAATATAAAAAAGTTTTAAGTTTTCTTGAATGTTTTTTTCTATCATATATATAGTTTTTTTAACTCTTTTAATTCTTTAAAAATATCATCAACTCTTTTATCTATAAATTTATCCAAAGTAGGTTCTATTGTTTCACTACTGTTTTGCATACAATATCTCATAAAACCATTATAATTCATTTGAACAACAAGTTTGAGGTTTAAAGTTACATCAAAGCCTTCATCTTCATTGTTTGACACAAGCTTAAAAATAGCTTTTATCTCTTCGCCTTGCTTGAATTTAATATCTTGTGAAGTTAAAACACTAAGACCACCTTTTGAGATGTCATACATATTGCCTAAGACTTCATCTTGTGTTCCTTTTAGCAATACTTTTGTGAATTTATTCGGAGTCACACGCTGATGTTTTCTTCTGTTGGCATTCATTATATCCATTCTTTTAAAATTACTTAGTGTGACAGTTTGAGCGGTAATGTTAAAATCTATAATATCTGCTTTTAAGTGTTTTGAGAAAAATTCATTTTGAAGTATAAAGGCATTGCCTTCTTCTTTCATTGCTAAAATTTGTATAATATCAACTTGTATTGTAACACTAGAATCAGAAGTGCTTATTATGTGACCACTATTTTTTACATTAACACCATCATATAAATTTAAGAATACAACCTCTTTGTCTAAATCTTTCATTTTTTTAAATGTGTTTATAGGATGTTCAAAAAAGGTATCGGTATTAATTTTAAAAGTTGAGCTTGGTGAATCAAGTGTTATTCTTGCAAGCATGGATTTTTTTATAAATTCTATTCTTGATATCATCTGTTTTAAAAATGTATCGTTATCGCTTTTTTTTGAATATAAAAAAATAAAATTTATCAATACATAGTCTAAACTATATTTAAAAAGCTTATTCTCGCTACTAAATTTTTTGAAATCATTTTGCAAGGAGGACATATTTTCTTTTTCATTAATTATATTACAATACAAATCTTCAAAAAAAGTTGCAATATCCTCTTTGTTTAAAGTTTTTGTATTTTGCTCGCAAAAATGTAATCCAGAATCAATAAAACTACTCTTTAGTTCATTAAATACAATTTTTTGGGTTTGAAAATATTCATCCATAAATATCATAGGGATAGTCCTTAAGGTTATTAAAGTAGTATTATAATTAAAGTTTGCTTTTAAAAATTTTAGGTTTTGTAAAAATAAAAAATGTAGTGATATAGCGGATGTTTTTTAGCGGAAGAGCAAATTCTCTCCCGCATTTAAAAATTATAGTTTGTTAGCGTTTTTATCAAGATAGTCTGCAACACCATCTGTGCTTGGTTTCATACCAGCATCACCTTTATTCCATCCAGCTGGGCATACTTCGCCATGCTCATTTGTAAATATCATTGTATCAACCATTCTTACCATTTCATCTATATTTCTGCCTAATGGAAGATCGTTTACAACCGCGTGGCGAATTGTTCCATCTTTGTCTAGCAAGAATGATCCACGAAGAGCTATACCAGCTTCTTCTAAAAGAACATCAAATGCTTTTGATATTTCATGATTTCTGTCAGCTACTATAGGGAAGCGAACTTGGCCTATACCGCCTTTGTTTACTGGTGTTTCTTTCCAAGCAAAGTGAGAAAATTCATTGTCTGTGCTTACAGCAATTACTTCTATACCACGAGATTTAAACTCATCATATCTCTTATCAAAAGCTATGATTTCGCTTGGACAAACAAATGTAAAATCCATAGGGTAGAAAAATACTACAGCTCCCTTTTCGCCTATATTCTTATAAAGATTAAAATCTTCAACTATTTGATTGTTTCCTAGTACAGCAGCGGCAGTAAAATCTTGTGCTTTTTTTGTTACTAACATTAATTCTCCTTGTAATAAAATTTATTAATTACGAAATTATATAGATTAAGTTTAAATAAAAACTTAATGCTAAAATATTCATGTTTTATATATTAAAAACTCTATTTTTTTAATGGAGGTAAAGACCACCCTTTATAATAAGCTAATATTCTAAGCATTATTCCTAGTGCAAAAAGCAACACAACAAAGAAGGGATTATTTAGGTTTAAAATATATAGCAAGTAATAACAAATTCCAACACTAAAACTAATTGTGCCGTAAAGACCAGTTGTTAAAAACCACGGAATCTCATTTAGTAAGATATCCCTTAATATGCCTCCGCCGACACCATTAAAAAATGCTATAAATGCTACTCCAAATACATTATAATCGTATTTTATAGCAACCATTGCTCCTACTATAGAAAAACAAATAACATCTATTGCATCAGCAAAAATAAATATAAATTTTCTCTCAATTTTCTCTCTGTGTCTATAAATTTTAAAGAAATTAGCAACAAAAAGCACAAATAAAACAATAAGAGTTGGTGTATAATGAGTAAAAGAGTATATGCTTTTACCAAGCATTATATCTCTTAAAATTCCTCCCCCAAGAGCTGTTAAAAATGATGCAAGAAAAGCTCCAAGCCAATCGCAATCTTTTTTTATAGCAAACAAAAACCCGCTAAGAGCTGCAGATGCTATACCTATATATTCAAAAAAAAGTATAAATTTCATAAGTTGTCTTTAAAGTTCTTATTTTATATATATTGTATGAAATATAGCCATAAAATTATATAAAAATATTTACTTTTTAACTTTTATTATATTATAATGTTAATATATCTAAAATATTTGAAAATTATAAGGAGATATTTTTATGAATTTTTTAAAAACTTTTTGTGTAGCTTTATTCATATTTAATTTTTTAAATGCTGATGTAGTTCAAAATCAAAACATTAAAACAGCTATTAATATTTTAAATGATTTTGCTAATTCTAAACAAAATAGTTTAAAAAAGGGTGATATAAAAGCAATAGCTATTGTTCCAAGTGTTTCAAAAATAGGTTTTTTAGCTAGTGTGTCAAAAAGCGAAGGAATTTTTATAGCTAAAAATGATAATAGTGAATGGTCAAACCCGTTTTTTATAAACTACACTAGTGGCGGTTTTGGTCCACAAATTGGTATAACCTCTAGCGACCTTATTATATTTTTCAAAAGCTCAAGATCTTATGATAAATTATTTACTGATAATGAGGATACAATTAGTTTAAATTTTGAAGCATCTGCTATGAATAAAGGCATAAGAGATGGTGTTTCTACTGATTTTCCTGAACTCTCAGCCTATATGCTAATAAAAGGTAATAGTAGTGGTTGGTTTATAGGTTCTAGTCTTGATGTTGCTAGAATGAGCATAAATAGGCAAAATCTAAATGATTATTATGAAAGAATGTATACATATGAAGATATATTGAACAATAGTCCAAAAGAAAGCAAATATACTCTAAAACTAAAAGAAATTGCTAGTAAATTTTTCTAAATAAATTGTATTTATGGTTTAAAATTAAACCATAAATAAAGAAGCAAATCTTTTTTTTGGGATAGGGGAAAATTGGGTCATATATTCAAATGCTTCCTCTATATCTCCATCAGTATATTGTGCTACTTGTTCTATTAGTTCATAAAGCTCTTCATCATCTAAAGAATCAAAGCTTCCATTGTTTTCTAATATTTCAAGTAAAACAGCATCTAATTCTAATTCATCATATGTCATTTTTATTACCTTTAATTAAAAAAATTGCGACACTATACCAAAACAAACTTATAATATGCTTTATTTTTAGGTTTTATTAAGTGCTATATGATAAAATTTATTAAAATTTTAATAATATAAGTTACTAAAAATATGGATAAATTTGACAAAATTTATAAAAGCTTTTCTGAATTGTTGAGCGATTTAAATTATAAAAACTCATATATTAAAGAAAAAATTTTAAATATTTTATATGTCTCAAACGCTCATTTAAATGCAGTTGATATCCAAGATATTTTTAAAAAACAATATAAAGAACAAATTTCTTTAACAACCATTTATTCTTTTTTAAATTTTTTGACAGAATGTAATTTGGTTAATGTATATAATAAAAATAATATTAGAGAGTATGAACTGAATTTAAGCTCTCATCATGATCATTTAATTTGTGAAAAATGCAATAAAATAATTACTTTCTTTGATGAAGATATAGAAAAAAGACAACATATCGTATCTGGCGATAATAAATTTAATCTTATTGGGCATACAATGATTTTATATGGAATCTGCAAAAAATGTCAAAATATCAAAAAGTATTGATAATGATATGCAAAAAGCTTTAAGTCGCATATAAGTTATAAAATAACATAATGTGCTAATGAATAAAAATCAAGGAAATATATGGATATAAATACACGAGATATACTAAAAGTTGTATCTTATTTTAAGCCTATTAGCCATACTCCTGGTAGGTTAAGAGTTAGAGTAAATCCTAAGATAAAAGAGCTTGCAAGTGAGATTGATTTAAATAATTTAGATAGTATTATTAATAGAATTAATGGTATAAATAATGTTAAAATTAATAAACTAATAGGCTCTGTGACTATTGAGTATGACAAGATGGTTTTTGATAAACAAATTTGGGATGATTTGCTAAATGGAAATAATATAGAAAATATATCTGAAAAAATAAATAATATTGCAAAGGAAGTATATGCAGGATGAATTGAGTATAGCCTATGTGGCGGAAAAAAGTGCATATAAAATATATGAAAAGATATCTGAGTATTGTGAAGTTTTTGTTCAGATAAAAAATATTAGAGAAAATGGCTTAAAGCTATTAAGCGATTTTGCAAAATTAAATAAAATAGATTTGCAATATGATGATATAGATATTGCTTTTATGCCTGAAAATTTGGAAGATATTTTGATATTTATTATAAATTATGAAAATTCACTATGTAAAACTTACGAGAGTTTGATAGATAATACAAGTGATGAACATTTAAAAGATATATTTTTTAGATTGTGGGCTACTTGCGCTAATGAATATATACCGACTCTAAAAGAGCTTTTGAGGCATCAAATGTTTGATAAATCAACAAAAGATTTAAGTGATGAAACTTTAAATAGCGATAATTTACAAAATATGTTTGGAAATTATCAGCAAGAATTTTCACAAATAAGTTCACAGCTTGAAAATATACTTTCAGGTAAAGCTGACAAGAAAGATATAATGAAAATTTTAAATAGTCCAAATTTTTCTTTTTTATCCGGTGCAGCATTGGGTGTGCTAGGTGCTAGTTTTATAGCTAAAAACATACAAGAAGATGAAAACAATAAAAAGGATTAACATGCCATTACCATTTATAGTAGGAATAGCCGCAGGAGCTTTGACGGTTCTTGCTTGGAATAAAAGAGATGAACTAAAGCAAAAAGCTTGTCATGAGATGCAAAAAGGTAAAGATTTACTAGTTGAAAACATTCAAAAAAGCAAAGATAAAATAAGTAATGTTTTATCTAGTAAAGATGAAGAAAACCTAAAAACAAAAAAGACTACTACAAGAAAAAGATCTACAACTGGCAAATCAAAAACAACAAAAGAAAATAAAGACTAGGGCGCTTAAAAATGAATAATACAAATTTATCTAAAATATCTCAAATGTCTACAACAAGACTTCCTTTGGATCATTTTGTAAGCGGCGCATTGGCTTCGACTATCGCGACTTTGGTGCTTGAGTCTAATAAGAACTCACAATTATCAAATATAGATGTAAAAAAACTATTAAAAAATGGTGCAATAGCTGGGATTGCAGCTGCAAGCGCTATTTATGCAGCAAATTCAATTGCAAAAGGTAAGTATTTAGAAGCTGGATTTGGTTTAGTTGCCGGTGTTAGCGGTGCTTTACTGATAGAAAAAACATTAAAATAATTTTTAGGAGCTAAAATGAAAAATCCATATATAAACAATAATCAACAAGTTGAGCAAAATGGTATAGATAAAGCCATAAATCATGCGGCTAAAGATATACCTTTTGTTCCTAATAATTTTAATGCAGCAGGCTTTGTAAAAGGTCTTGTTTTGGGTGGTTTGGCTGCTTATGTGCTTACAAATCCTAAGGCTCAAGAGTATATTTTTAAGGCGATTATAAAAGGTGGCTCTTTAATAAATGCTGGTATTGAAGAGTTGAAAGAGCGATTTGAGGATGTTAAGGCTGAGCTTGAAGCAGAAGAATAATGTAACTATCTTACATAGTTGCAAAAATAGAGTTAGGCTTAGGGTTAATGAGCTAAAAGAGACTAGCGATATAAGCTACATAGAGGCTAGTATTGCCGAACTTAGTAATGTAAATAATGTTCGCGTAAATAAATATACAAAAAGCATAGTTATAGAGTATTTATCGCAACTTGAAAAGATTATTGAGTTTGTTTGTAATTTGGATCTAAAAACAAAGCCAAAAGTTCACGGTATAAGTAAAGCTGATATTTACAAGGCGGGGGCTTCTTTGGTTATTGAGCCACTTCTTGCAAGTCCAAAATTAAAAGCAGCAATTAGTGTTTATAGCTCTGCTCCTATCTTACTTGATGGGCTTAAAGAGTTTAAAAACGATGGTCTTACTTCAAGGGTTCTTGAATCAATGGCCGTTGGTGTAAGTCTAGCAAGAAAAGATTATCTTGCTGCAAATAGCACAAATTTAATGCTTGCTTTGGGCGAATATATGGAAGAAAGCACTGTTCATAAAAGCGATGATTTGATAAAGGAACTAGCAAAGCCAAACATAGAAGAGGTTTGGGTTGAGACTAATCAAAATGGTCAAAAAACATTAAATAAGGTAAAAACTCAAAATTTATCCAAAGGCGATATAGTTGTTGTTGGAGCTGGGGAAAATATCGGCATAGATGGCTATATAGTTGGTGGTGAAGCTAGTGTAAATCAGGTTTCTATGACGGGTGAAGCTGAGCCAGTTATGAAAAAAAGAGGCGATAGGGTAATAAGTGGCACGATAGTAGAAGAGGGAAAGATAAAAATTTGGGCTGAAAATGTCGGTAGTGATACGGCTACAGCTAGGATTAAAGAATATATTCAAACCTCTTTAAATGAAAAATCAAGCATAGGGCTAAAAGCTACAAAATTAGCAGATAGCTTAGTGCCTGTTACTCTTTCTCTAGCTGGTATTTCATATTTGGTCAATAAAAATACAGATAGCGTTGCTTCTGTTTTGCAGGCTGATTACTCTTGTGCTTTAAAGCTAGCAACGCCAGTGTCATTTAAATCAAGCATATCAAAAGCTGGAAGAAATGGAATTTTGATAAAAGGGGCAAAGGCTATAGAGGCTTTAGGTGCTGCTGATACATTTGTCTTTGACAAGACAGGAACTCTTACAAAAGGCAGCTTGGCTGTCGTTGGGATATATCCATTTAAAGATGGTATGAATGAAGATGAGCTTTTGAACTTAACCGCTAGCGCAGAAGAACACTATTTTCATCCGGTTGCCGAAGCTATAGTTGATGCTGCTAGAAAAAGAGGGTTTGATCATATTCATCACGATGAGGTTGAGTTCATAGTGGCTCATGGAGTAAAAACTCAGATGAATACAAAAGAGGTTGTAATAGGTTCTAGACATTTTTTGGAAGATGATGAAAAGATAGATTTCTCTAAACACGAAAAAACTATACAAGATGCTTTAAATAATGGTCTTACCCTTCTTTATATAGGATATGATAAAGAACTTGCTGGCGTTATTGCTATGAAAGATGAGATGAGAGAAAATACAAAAAACATGATAGCCAAACTTAGAAAATCAGGTGTTAAACAGATTATAATGCTTACTGGAGATGTTGAGTTAAAGGCTAAAGAAGTAGCAGATGAGCTTGGCATAGATAGATTTTATGCTGATTGTTTGCCTACTGACAAATCAAGAATTATAGAAGAGCTAAAGTCTGAGGGTGCTAATGTAGCTTTTGTAGGCGATGGTATCAATGATGCTCCATCTTTAACAAAAGCAAATGTTGGAATTAGTATGCATAAGGGCGCTGATATAGCAAAAGCCGCAGCTGATATTAGCTTGTTAAAAGATGATATTATGAGTGTTGCTATAGCAAAAGAGATAGCTGTAAAAACTATGAGTCTTATAGGCTCAAATTTCAAGCTAACAGTAGGCATAAACTCAGCCATATTGGGTGCTGCTACATTTGGATTATTAAATCCTATATCCACAGCTGTTTTGCACAATGGCACTACTATATGGCTATTGTTAAATTCAATGAAAGGTATAAAATTTGAAAAATAATATAAGCGGACAGTTGCTTGATTTAAATACTCAAAGAAAATTTGCAAAAGTTGGCATGAGCGTGTCTTTGGGCGTTTTAACATTAACTGCTTTTAAAATGAAAAATAAAACATTTAAAAAAGCTCATACTGTTGCCGGTATTGCTATGGTTGCGTTTAGTGTTTATCATGCTGGTCTTTATGATAATGGTATTTTTAAAAAAATGATATTAAAACAATCAAGTAAAATTAAGAGAGTTAAAAAAGATAGTGACAAATCTTGATGATTATATATTTTCTGATGTAGGCTTTGAGGATTTGACCACTAGCCTACAATCAGATGATGAGTTTTATGATAAATACGTTACACTTAAAATTTATACCAGAGAAAGGCTTATTTTAAGTGGTGTTTTAATGGCTTTGGATATTGCTAAGAAATTTAACTGCGAAGTGTTAAAAATAGGTAAAAACTCAGATATTTTTATGCCAAAAGATGAAATTTTTTCAATCAAAGGTAGATATTTTGATATCCATAAGGCTTGGAAACTAATACAGGTTTTATTTGAATATTCGTGTAAAATTTCAACATATACATATGATATGGTTTCTCAGATAAAAAAGGCAAATGCAAATTGTGCTTTGCTCACTACAAGAAAAACATTTCCTTTTTCAAAAGAACTTTGTGTTCAAGCTGTTTTATCTGGCGGCGGAAATATTCATAGATTTGGGCTTTTTGATAGTGTTTTGTTTTTTGATAACCACATTAAATTTTATAAAAACTTTAATGAATTTTGTGAAAAAATAAAGATTTTTAAGATAAAAATGCCAGAAAAAAAGATAATGGTTGAGTGTGGCGATTTTGATGATTTTAAATTGCTTCTTAGTTATGATCCAGATGTTATTCAGTGCGATAAATTTAGCTTAAAACAATTACAAGATTGTCTATCTTTAAGGGATAAAAGCCATAAAAATATAAATATTACTGCTTCTGGTGGCATTAATTTAGATAATTGTTTTGATTATGCTAAAATAGGCATAGATGGCATAGTAACTTCCGCTCCTTATACTCAAGGTGTTGTAAATTTAGGTTGTGAAATTATATAAAATTATAAATTTCAGTTAAATTATGTAAAAAATATTATACAATACGGGCTTTAAAAAATTAAGGATTTATGATGTTAGAAAAGTTTTTTGAAAAAATAATGTGGTCTAGTAGAATTTTTTCTGTTTTACCGGTTATATTTTGTATTCTTGGTGCTATAGTTATTTTTATTATAGCTAGTTATGATGTTTTCAATGTTTTTAAAGATGTTTATGCTTATTTTTTCAATGGTTTTCATCCGGATGACTTTCATTCAAGCGTGGTTGGCGGCATAGTTGGTGCTATAGATCTTTATCTTATGGCATTAGTGCTTTTTATATTTGGATTTGGTATTTATGAGCTTTTTATAAGCGAAGTTGAGATTATGAAAAGTTCAAAGCATTCAAGTGTGCTTGAAGTTCATTCTTTGGATGAATTAAAAGATAAATTAGCTAAAGTAATCATAATGGTTTTGATTGTGAATTTTTTCCAAAGAGTTTTGCATGCAGAGTTTAAAACACCATTAGAAATGTCATATCTTGCTCTTAGTATATTGGCTATTTGTCTTGGAATTTATTTTTTACATAAAGGTGAAAAACATTAAATCTTAATCAGGAGGCATGTAGCTTTTTTTTTGTTTCTTAAGTGCCTCTTTTTTTCTTTTTTCTAGTTCATAAGCATCATTTAATGCATCTTCATCATCAAATTTGTTTCCATCTAAAAACTTTCTATAGTCTTCAAATTGTTTATTTTTTATACCCCATATTAGTCCAAAAAGTGCAAATGCACCAAGCGTTATGGATATAAAAAGCATAGTTGCTATTACACCATTACTCATTTTTATTCCTTTGATTTTTTTATGCGAAGAGAATTTAGTATCACTATTATTGAACTAAATGACATAGATAAAGCTGCAAATAGGGGTATTATAAATCCCATTACGGCTAAAGGTATAGTAAGAGCATTATAGCTTAATGAGAAAAATAAATTTTGTTTTATAATAGACATAGTTTTTTTGCTTATTAATATAGCTTTGGTTAATGATTTTAATGAATCATCCAATATAATCACATCGCTTTTTTCTAAACTTATGTCAGATCCACTTCCCATGCATATTGCTACATGCGAATAGCTCATAGCGATGGCATCGTTTATTCCATCTCCAACCATTAATACTTTTTTGTTATTTTTATTAAGGGTTGATATGAAATTTGCTTTTTCATCTGGTAGCATTTCATATTTTATATTTTTGATACCAAGTTGGTTTGCTACTTTTTTTGCTGTAATTTCATTATCTCCAGTAAGCATATAAATATCCAAATTAAGTTTTTTTAGTTTTTCTATATAGCTTTTTGCATCTTCTTTTATCTCATCGCTTAAGCTAAATTTTGCTACTAAAACTTTATCAAATGCAACAAAATATTCAGTTGAATTTTGATTGCTATTTATTGTTGTTCCATTTTCTTGTAGGAATTTTTTATTTCCTCCAATTAGTGTTTTATTGTTAAAATTAGCCATTACCCCTTTTGCTGAAATTTCTTTAATGTTTGTTAAATTTATATTTGATGTGATATTTTTTTGTTTTAAAAACTCAAAAATAGCGACACTAACTGGATGTTTTGAGGTTTTACATAATGATGCAATAAGCTCTAAATTTATATCGTTTATTTGCTCAAACCTATCTACTTTTAGTTTTGCTTTTGTTAGTGTTCCTGTTTTATCAAAAACTATGGTATCGCATTTTGCTAGTGTTTCTATTGTTTTTGATTGTTTAAATATAACATTGTTTTTAAGCCCAGCACCTATGCCTACAAGTGTGCTAACTGGTGTTGCAAGAGCTAAGGCGCAAGGACAAGCTATGATTATAACAGATATTGCAATGACAAGAGCGGTTTGAAAATCTGATTTTAAAAACCAAAAGAAAAATGTAAAAATTGCTATGATTAAAATAGTAAGTGAAAATTTAGATGCAATTTTGTTTGCAAGTTGTTGAAGGTTTGGTTTGTTTGAGCTTGAGTTTTGTATTAGGTTTATTATTTTATTTAAAAAAGAATTTTTAAACTCAGATGTTGCTTTATACTCTATGCACCCATCTAGACACACACTAGAGCTTTTTAGTTCATCAGATGGACCAAGTGTGATAGGTATGCTTTCTCCACTTAAGCTAGAGCAGTCAAAACTAGCCTCTCCACTGGTTATAATTCCATCTATAACAACTTTATCTCCGGCTTTTAATACTATCGTTTCACCGACCATAATTTCGTGAATATTTTTTGATATGATTTTGCCTTCGGTTTTTATATTTACCTCATTTAAAACCATTGAATTTAAGGTATCAAGAGTATCACTAGCTCTTTTTTTGCTTAAAACTTCTAAGAATTTTCCTATAAAAACAAATGTGATAATCATAGCAACAGAGTCAAAATAGACCTCTGCTTTTCTTGAAAACATAGCGTATATAGAATAAAAATAAGCTAGTGATGCACCTGTTGCTACAAGCATGTCCATATTTGGAGTTTTAGTTTTTAACGCTATTTTAAAGCCATTAAAAAAGCTACCACCTGTATAAAAAAGCACAGGGCTTGCTAGTATAAACTCTGCAAAATTTAAGATATCTTTTATGTCTTTATCCATGCCACTAAAATATCCTGCATATTGGGCTATTGCTATCCACATTATATTCATAAGCGCAAAAATTCCAACTAGAAGTTTGATATAAAAATCTCTTCTTTTTGCATTTAAAATAGTGTCTTCTTTTGATGAATCATAAACAAGAGCCTTGTAACCTATAGAGTTTATTTTTGTTAAAATCTCTTTTAAATTTGTTTCATTTTCATCCCAAAGAATGGTTGCTTTATTGTTTATAGAGTTTATGTTAACTTCTAAAATTCCCCTAGTTGAAAATAGTATTTTTTCATTTAGCCATATGCAAGCACTACAATGAATTCCCTCTATTATTAGGCTTATTTGGTTAAAACCATCTTTTCTTGTAACATAGTTTTTGTATAAATTTTCAAGATTTGATTCTATTAAATTTGAGTTTTTTGCTGGGTTTAGGTTGTTGTTTCCAAGCCTTGAATAAAATTCCTCAAATCCATTGTTTTTAATTATTTCGTATACATTTTTGCAACCATTACAACAAAATATACCATTATCTGTCTTTATCATAGAGTTAGTATCAAAAATAAGTTTGCAATGAGTACATCTATCTTTTGCCATAATTTTGCTTCCGGATTATATATTTTTTGCTTTATGTATTTAAAAAAGTCGTATTTGCTAGTGATAGGTTGTTATAAGTTAATGATAATTTTAATATCATTAACTTATAAAATAAAATTATATATTAAAATCTTCTTCCTATGCTAAATTCAAATCTATTTGTTTCATCGCTCCTTGATGGGTTAATTGGTTTTGCATATATAAGTTGTAAAGGACCAATAGGTGTAATCCATTCTATACCAGCACCAGTTGACATTCTTGTTATCTCGCTTAAGTTTTTCTCTCCAATAGCACCGTAATCAAAAAATAATACCCCACGCATTTTTACGCGATCTATGATAGGAAAACTAAACTCAAATGAGTTGTTAAAAGATATTTCGCCACCAGTTTCATACCATTCTTTATTATAAGATACTTTTGGAGATACAGTTCTGTTTTCATATCCACGAAGATCTCTTAATCCACCAAGGTAGAATTTTTCATTTATAGGCACATATCCATTATTCCATATTTTACTAAACGCTGATTTATATCTTAAAATAAAATCATAATCTATATAATCTTTTAATCCTAGATAGTAGTTAAAATTTGTTCTAAATTTTGTAAATTTTTCATCTCCGCCAATTCCTGTAAACTCTACAGATGCCCCTGCTGTTATACCTCTTCTAGGAAGATAATAATCATCAGTGCTATTATAATTTATAGCAGGTATTAAAGAACTTTTTAGATTTTTACCCTCTTTATGCCCTATTTGTAAAAGAGCCCTACTAAGACCAGAAATTTGACTTTGCTGTATCACATATGTTAAAGATGTGCTTAAGTTTCTTGTTAATCTTCTGCCTAAAGTTGTGTTAAAACCATATGATTTTTGTTTATAGCTGTTTCTTTTGTAGTCATTTGCATAAATTGATCCACCAAGACTATATTCTGAATCATTTAATCTTGGATTTGTTAGGCTTATTTGACCAGAAAGCTCATCATCACTTTTTTCTACGCTTATGCCTCCATTCATGCCTGAACCAAATATATTTGTGTCTGATAAACTTGCATTTAATAATAATCCATCAGAACTACCATAACCTATACCACCACTAATTGAGCCGGTTGATGCCTCTTTTACATTAACAATTAAGTCTATAGTGTTTGGGTCTATGCGCTCTTCTTGTATTTGAACATCTTCAAAATAGCTTGTTCTTCTCAAAGAGTCTTCGGAATCCTTAAGATCGGTTCTGTTGTATAAGTTTCCTTCTGTGAGATATAACTCTCTTCTAACTACTCTGTCAGCAGTTCTTTCGTTTCCTGAAATTTGAACATTTCTTATATATACTTGTTCGCCAGGTTCTATTTTATATTCTATCTCTACTGTTTGATTATCTTCATGCTTGTTTGTATTTGGATAGACTTTTACAAAAGCATATCCTTTGTCAGCAACCAAATTATCTAAGACTTTCATATCTTTTCTTAAGCGTTCAGAATTCATTCTGTCGCCAGCTTCTAATTTAAAATCTTTTATTAGTTTTTCTTTGTTTATGTCTAAAAATTCTGGAGCATTTATTTTTACATCAGAAACATTATAAGGTTTTCCTTCTTTTATATAGTATGTTAAATCAGATTTGTAGCTATCGAACGAAGCATTCAAAAATGGCTGTGATACTGTTGCATCTAAGTAGCCTTTTTGAAAATATTTATCTTGAATTCTATGTGGATCTGATGGTAATTCAAAAAGCTTTACCTTTCCATCATTTCTTCCCCACATCCATCCAAGAAATTCTCGGCTTTTATTTGCAACGATTGGTTCTATATCGGAGTAACTAAATACATTTGCTCCTATTAATTTAATATCATCTATAATCATATTTTCGCCGCGATTTACATTTAGTGTGAGTGCGACTGAGCTTTCATTTCCTTGTATAAATTCTTTATTTACATCAACAACTGTA
Organism: Campylobacter pinnipediorum subsp. caledonicus; assembly: GCF_002022005.1. Classification (NCBI taxonomy): domain Bacteria; kingdom Pseudomonadati; phylum Campylobacterota; class Epsilonproteobacteria; order Campylobacterales; family Campylobacteraceae; genus Campylobacter; species Campylobacter pinnipediorum. The sequence continues at coordinate 1,339,740 of NZ_CP017258.1, read as the reverse complement.
TCAAAATATCCTTTTGCTTCATAAAATTGTCTAATTTTTTCAATTGTTTTTTCCAATGAAACTTCATCATACATATTTCCAGGTTTTATGTTTATTAAAGATTCTATTGCTGTTTTATCATTTGTTACAACACCCTCTAGCTCTATTTTTGCTATGCTAGGCTTTTCTTTTAGATTGATTGTTACGTTTCCGTTGTCATCACTTGTTATATATATATCTTTGAAGTATCCTTGCTTAAAAAGATTTATAATTGCTTTGTCGGTATTTTGACCGTTTAATGTATCTCCTATTTTTAACCCACTTATATCTTTTGCAACATCTTGTGATAAGTGTATTAGCCCTGAAAAATTTATTGAACGAATTTGTTCAGCATTTAAACCACAAATAACCATTAAACATAAAAATAAATTTTTTTTCATATAATTTAACCTAATAATTTTTAATCGTAAAGTTGATATAATAACATAAATATTTTTAAAATAGACAAAAATTAAAAGGTTTTTTAGCGAAAATAGTCATAGTAGGGCTTGGATTAATTGGTGGATCGCTTGGATCGGCTCTTAAAGCATCAAAAACTAATATCTTGCATTAGTGGTTTTGATTTAAGTAGTTTACACCAAGAAAAAGCTTTAAGTCTTGGCTTGGTTCATGAAATTTTGACTCTTGATGAAATGAAAGAAAAATGTGACATTATATTTTTAGCAATTCCTGTTGAAGATTTATTAGTGTTGCTCAAAATTTGCAAGATATAAAACAAACAACAACTATTGTGGATTTTGGTTCAACTAAAGAGAAAATTTTAAACTCAATACCACAAAGCATTAGAAAAAATTTCATAGCAGCACATCCTATGGCAGGAACAGAATACTCCGGTCCAGAAGCGGCTTTTAAAAGTCTTTATAAGGATGCTGTTATTGTTGTGTGTGATTTTGAGCAAAGTGGAGAATTGCATATAAAATGTTCAGCTGAGCTTTTTTCTCATATAGGAATGAAGATAGTTTTTATGAGTGCAAAAGATCATGATCGTCACGTTGCTATAATATCTCATTTGCCACATGCTATATCTTTTTCTTTGGTTAATGGTGTTTTGAGCGAAGAAGATAAAAAAATATTATAGCTTTAGGAGGTCCTACTTTTAGGGGTATGATACGTGTCGCAAAGAGTTCTTCTAAAATGTGGACTGATATATTTAAGCAAAATAAGGATAATATTTTAGATTCGATTGATATGTTTAAAAAAGAATTAAATCAGTGTGAATATATGATATCAAATGAAAAATGGGATGAAGTTTATAAGTGGATGTCTGATGCTAGAACTATTAGGGAAATTTTATAGATTATCTTGATTTGTTAGCCAAGCATTTAACATTTTTTTGTAAATTTATTTGAAATAATTTATTAAGTTTAGGTGGTTTTATTTTGAGAAGACGTGGTTTTAATGCAAAATCTTTTGTGGTTTTTTTAATTTTATTTTTAGTTTTAGGTTGTTCGTGGTATATTTTAACATCAAAAGAATTTGAAAAAAACGCTCCTCAAATACTAATAAAAGATAAAATTTATTGGAATTTAAAAACCCCTTTAAATGTTAAGTTTAAAGATGATAGTGGTATTAAATTTCTTAGAATAAGCATGAGTGATGGACAAAATAATATAAATATGTTAAATCAGCTTTTATCTAATCCTATGAGCGAGTTTGATGTTAATTTGACTATACCAAAAACCAGTTTTTTTAGTATAAAAGATAAATATACTATGAGCATAGAAGCCACAGATACCAGTAAATGGAATTTTTTTACAGGGAATAAAACTAATAAAAACGTTGAGATTATACTAGATACAACAAAACCAGATGTTTATGTGCTTTCAAATTCCTATTCTATATCTAATGGTGGTGCCGCCGCTGTTGTTTTTAAAGCTACAGATAATGATTTAAAAGATGTTTATATTCAGACAAATTATGGCAAAAAATTTATTCCTACTCCTTTTTACAAAGAAGGATATTATGCTGCATTGATTGCTTGGCCTGTTTCTGTAGATAATTTTAGTGCCGAAGTTGTTGCTTTGGATAATGCCGGTAATGAAACAAAATCTCATATTAGATACTTTTATAAAAAAAATAATTATAGGACATCAACAATACCTTTACGAGATAGTTTCTTGGATGGGAAAATATCTCAATTGGCTGAAGTGTATTCAAAAAGCACAAAAGATATGAGTAGATTAGAGAAAATGAAGTTTATAAATGAAGATTTAAGAAATGAAAATACCAATAAAATATCAAAAATAACTTCTGTTGTATCAAAAGAGATGATTAATAAATTTTATCTAAATACTTTTTATCCTTTAAAAAATGCTAAAAAAGTTGCTGATTTTGCCGATCATAGATTTTATACATATAACAATCAACAAGTTAGTGAGGCTTGGCATATGGGGCTTGATTTAGCAAGTGTTGCTGCAGCTCGAATAATTAGTAGCAATGATGGTAAGGTTGTGTTTGTTGGAGATAATGGAATTTATGGTTTAAATATTATTATAGATCATGGTTTTGGTCTTTACTCTCTTTACGCACATTGTTCGAGTGCTAAAGTTAAATTAAACGATACTGTAAAAGCAGGAGATCATATAGCAAATACTGGAACAAGTGGTCTTGCTTTGGGCGATCATTTACATTTTGGAATTTTAGTGCAAGGCGAAGAGGTTAGACCACAACAATGGTTTGATAATAAGTGGATGAAAGACAACATCATTAATGTGCTAAATGTTGCTAAAAAAATAATAGATAGAAATTAACTAAGGAATTAAAGTGAAACAGACTACGATAGCTAGGAAAATAGAAGCTGTTGGTATAGGTCTTCATAAGGGCGAGCCAATAAAATTAGTCCTTGAGCCTCTTGATGCAAATATGGGTATAATTGTATCAAGAACTGATTTGGGTATTAGTTTCAAGCTAGAGCCACAAAATGTTATAAATACACAAATGGCCACAGTTATAGGAAATGAACAAGGATTTGTAAGTACAATAGAGCATCTTTTGGGAGCTATACATGGTTATGGTATAGACAACATAAAAATATCAGTAGATGCAAATGAAGTGCCTGTCATGGATGGTAGTGCTATAAGTTTTTGTATGCTATTGGAAGAGGCTGGAATTGATTTTCTTGAAGAACCAAAAAAAATAATGCTACTAAAAAAAGAGTTAGAAGTAGTAGAAGGTAGTAAATTTGTTCGTGTTTCATCTTCATTGAAACCAAAATTTGATTATACTATAAATTTTAATCATCCTGTAATTGGCGAACAAAGATATGTTTTTGAGTTTAGTAAAAGCAATTTTATTAAAGAGATAGCAAGAGCTAGAACATTTGGATTCTTAAAAGATTTGCAAAAATTACAAGCTCAAAATCTAGCACTCGGCGCATCTCTTGATAACGCAGTTGCAATTGATGATACTCATATTTTAAATCCAGAGGGTCTTAGATTTCAAGATGAGTTTGTTAGGCATAAAATTTTAGATGCTATTGGTGATTTAAGTCTTTTGGGTGTTTCTTTGATGGCTGATTATACGGCTTTTGCTGGCAGTCATGACTTAAATCATAAATTAACATTGGCTATTTTTGCTGATGAAAAAAATTATGAAATAGTCAAGATGGATAAAGAGCTCGTTAAAGACTATGCAAAGGTGTTTGCATAAAAGAGGTTGAGATATTAGTTGCTTCTTTAACATCTCCTTTGCTTGTTGGAATTTATAGCAATGGAAGTCTTATAAGAAAGATTGAGACAGATGAAAGAGTAAGCGAAGCATTGGTTTGCATACTAGATGATATATCAAATTCTTATGATATAAAAAAAATAATTTATGCAAATACTCCAGGAAGTTTTATGGGGCTTAAAGTTGCATATGTAGTTTTAAAGACTTTTAGTATTATTAAAAATTGTGATTTTTTTGCTATTAGTGGATTTGAGCTTACAAATAATATGCCGATTAAGGCAAATAAAATTTTGTCATTTGTCAAAGATAAAGATGATGTTGTTTTAAAAAAAGTTGAAAATGCAAATTTATCATTACCTTTAAATTTAGAAAATTTAAAACTAAATTCAGATACACTACCAAATTATGTAATACAAGCAGTTTAGGAGTTTTATTGAATATCTTAGTTCCAGCCACTAGTGCAAATTTAGGTCCGGGATTTGATAGTTTAGGTCTTAGTTTAAAGCTTTATAATGAAGTAGATGTTAAAAGGTCAAAATTTTCTTGTATCTCTATCAAAGGAGAAGGAAGCGAGAATGTTAAATTAAAAAAAAATAATATTTTTATAAGTATTTTTAATGAAATTTTTAAAGAATTAACAAAAGAAGAAGTAAATTTTAAATTTGTTTTTGATAATAAAATACCTTTTTCAAGAGGGCTTGGCAGTTCTTCGGCTGTTATTGTATCAGCAATAGCTTGTGCTTACGAGATGGCTGGATTTAAGATTGATAAAAATGTTATTTTAAATAGAGCTTTGCTTTATGAAAATCATCCTGATAATATAGCGCCAGCTGTTTTTGGTGGTTTTGTTAGCTCTATTGTTGTTGATGGCAGTATATATACAAATAAAATTAATGTAGATGATAGTTTAAAGGCTGTTGTCGTTGTACCAAATAAACCAATGAGTACAAATAAATCTAGGCAAATTTTGCCAAAACATTATACGATAAAAGAATGTGTGAATAATATAGCCCATTCTTCATTTTTAACGGCTTGTTTTTTTGATAAAAAATATGATTTATTGAGATTAGCTTGCAAAGATATGTTGCACGAAGAAAGAAGAATGCAAAATCTACCAGAGCTTTTTAAAGTCAAAGAGGTTGCCTATAATAATGGATCTTTAATGAGCGCTCTTTCTGGTTCCGGTTCATCATTTTTAAATATAGTTTATAGTGATGATGCTGAAAAATTAAAAACAAAATTACATGAACAGTTTAATGAATTTAGAGTTGAAATTTTTTCATTTGATAACGATGGATTTATTATAACAAAAAGCTAAAAAAAAGTTAAAAAAAGATATAATGAAAAATAACAATCCAATAAGGACATGCGTTTTATGTAAAAACAAATTTTCACAACCACTATTAAATAGATATAGATTTATAAATGGCACTCTTGAAATTGGTGCTGGTTTTGGAAGAAGTTTTTATTTATGTGATGAATGCCTAAAAAAAGATGATAAAATACTAAAAAAAATACTTGAAAAACATACAAAAAATTCAAATTTTGATGTATCAAGGTTAAAGGAGAAGCCCTTAAATGGTTAAAATTTCAGAGATTGCAAATGATATAGGATTTTCTAATAAAGAAGTCTTAGAAAAAGCACAGGAGCTAGGCTTAAAAGTTAAAACGCATTCTAGTTCTGTTAGTGAAGAAGAGGCCGAAGGTATATATACATACATTCAAACTGGTGAAATATCTGATGTTTTTAAGAAAAAAACTTCAAATAAAAAAGAGACTAAAAAACAAGATGAGCCAGTTGCTAAACAAGTAAAACCAAAAAAGGCTTCAGAAAAAGTAGAAAAAAGTATTGAAAAATCTAATAAAACTCAGGAAACAAAAACCGAGGAGAAAAAAATAAAAGTTGGCGACAAAAAAAATGATGTAAAAGTCAGTGATAAGGTGCCTGAGAAAACTACAAGCGATGAAGAAATTAAGCCAAAAGAGAGTTTGGCTGATGTTAGCCTTCAAAAAAGAAGAGGTCTTGTTATAGTAAAGAAAAAAAATAGCGTAGATTCCTCATCAAGACAAAAACTTTCTCAAAAGCAAAGCACACCAGCTATTAATATACCTAGTCTTGAAAGTATGTTTTCAAATTTAGATGAAAATACAGGCAAGAAAAAGAAAAAAGAGAAAAAAGTATCCCATACGCACAAAAAAAGTAATGCACAAAAAGTTGATCTTCTAGGTGCTTATGATTTTAAAGATATTGAGCTTGAAGATGAAAATGAAGTTGTTTTACCAGACTTGACATTTAAAGCACCTACTCCACCACCTGCTCAAAAACCAAGAGAACATAACTTTTTAAGAAGCACATCTGGCAATTCTGCTAATTCTTTTATAGAAGGTGGTATACACAGAAGATCTCGCAAGAAACACAAAAAAACAGAAAATAAACAAAATAATGAAAATGTAACATCTGTTAATATTCCAAAAGAGATACGCGTTTATGAATTTGCTGAAAAATTAAACAAACAAGCAAGTGAAATAATAGGAAAATTATTTATGCTTGGTGTTATGACTACTAAAAATGACTTTTTAGATGAAGATGCTATAGAAATTTTAGCTGATGAGTTTAACATAGAAGTAAATATTATAGATACTCAAGAAGAGTTTGATTATGTTAAGGCATATGAAGATGAACAAGATGATAAAAATTTAACTCAAAGAGTTCCTGTTATAACCATAATGGGACACGTTGATCATGGAAAAACATCTTTACTTGATTATATAAGAAGCTCTAGAGTTGCTAGTGGTGAAGCTGGCGGTATTACACAGCACGTTGGTGCTTATATGGTTACAAAAAATGACAAGAAAATCACTTTCATAGACACTCCTGGACACGAAGCTTTTACAGCTATGAGAGCAAGAGGCGCTGGCGTAACTGATATTGTTATAATAGTTGTTGCAGCTGATGATGGTGTCAAACCACAAACAAAAGAGGCTGTTGCTCATGCAAAAGCCGCTGGCGTGCCTATCATTATAGCTATAAATAAAATGGATAAAGAGGCTGCAAATCCAGAGTTTGTAAAAACAGGACTAGCAGAACTTGATATTGTTCCTACGGAGTGGGGCGGTTCTTATGAGTTTGTTCCTATTTCTGCAAAAACAGGAATGGGTATTGATGATTTGCTTGAAATAGTGCTTTTACAAGCTGAAATACTTGAGCTTAAAGCAAATGCAAAAACAAATGCGAAAGCTACTGTTGTTGAGAGCTCTTTACAAAAAGGTAGAGGACCTGTTGCTACCGTTATCGTAGAAAATGGAACGCTTAAAGTAGGAGATACTATAGTTGCTGGGGTTGCTTACGGAAGACTTAGAAGCTTGCTTGATGACCAAGGTAAATCTCTTAAAGAAATTAAACCTGGTGAGTGTGGCGTTATAGTTGGTCTTAGTGAGGTTCCAGAAGCTGGTGAGACACTTATAAGTGTAAAAAGTGATAAAGAAGCAAGAGAATATGCTCATAAAAAAGCTGAGTATTTAAGACAAAAAGAGCTTAGTAGATCAACAAAAGTAAGCATAGATGAATTAAGTGCTAAAATAGCAGAAGGCGAGTTAAAAACTCTTCCTGTTATTGTAAAGGCAGATGTTCAAGGATCCCTTGAAGCTATAAAATCTAGCTTAGAAAAACTTGCCAATGATGAAATCAAGGTTAATATCATACATTCTGGTATAGGCGGTATAACACAGAGTGACATAGCACTTGCAGCAGCTAGTAAAAATAGTGTAATATTAGGATTTAATATAAGACCTACTGGTGAGATAAAAGAAAAAGCAAAAGATAGTGGTTGCGAGATAAAAACATATAATGTTATTTATAATCTTATAGATGATGTTAAATCACTACTTGGTGGTTTGATGTCGCCTGTTATAAGAGAAGAACAATTGGGTCAAGCTCAAGTTCGCCAAGTAATAAATGTTCCTAAAATAGGTGCAATTGCTGGATGTATGGTTACAGATGGAACGATAAATCGTGGAGCAAAAATTCGCCTAATTAGAGATGGGGTAGTTGTTTATGAAGGAACTGTAAGCTCATTAAAACGCTTTAAAGATGATGTTAAAGAGGTTGCTAAGGGCTATGAGTGTGGTGTCGGTATAGATGGTTATAATGATATTAGAGAAAATGACTATATAGAAAGTTTTAAACAGATAGAGGAACAAGCTAGTTTATGAACCAGTCAGAAATTAAAAGACTTAGAACAGAAAGTATTTTAAAAGAGCTTATACCTGAGGCTTTAGCAACTCTTGAAGATCAAATTTTGCAAAGCCTTTGTGTAACAGAGGTTGAATGTAAAAAGGGTAGATATGATGCTTTTGTCTATCTTGATAAAATGGCCTTTGATGAAAGAGAACAAGCTTATATATTATCTCATTTAAGAAGAGTTTGTAAGCATTTACAAAATCATTGCATGGCAGCTGAAGGTTGGTATAGATGCCCAAATTTTCATTTTCAATTTGATGATAGGCTTGAGTATCAAAATCATATTGATAAGCTTTTTGATAAAATTTCTAAGGATTTAAATAAAAATGGATAATTTAAGTGAACTAGTAAAAGAGTGTGGTGTAGAGCTTTATGATACAGAGATAGCAAACGAAAACTCAAAAGCTATTTTTAGGGTTTATATAACAAAAAATGGTGGAGTTAATCTTGAAGATTGTGAAAAAGTTAGTAGATTTTTATCGCCTATCTTTGACGTAACACCACCAATATCTGGTGATTATATATTAGAAGTAAGCAGTCCTGGCTTGGAGAGAAAATTAGAGCAACCAAAGCATTTTATATCCAGCATAGGTGAACTTTTAAAAATTAAAACAAACGAAACAACATTTAAAGGAAGATTAATATCTGTAAATAATACTTCTATTATATTACAAAATAATGATGGAGATGTTACCATAAATTTTGCAGACATAAAAAAAGCAAAAACTTATTTGGAGTGGTAATGTTAAGTGATATTCAAATAGCTACAAGCGCAAATTTAATAAATATAAAAGATGTTGCCAGTAATTTGGGCTTATCAGAAGATGAACTTGAATTATATGGCAAATATAAAGCAAAAATTAATCCAAAACTACAAAAATCAAACTCAAAACTTATCTTAGTCACAGCAACAAATCCAACACCTTATGGCGAAGGAAAAACAACAACTTCTATAGGTCTCGCAGATGCACTTAAACATATAGGTAAAAATGTATGTTTGGCGTTAAGAGAGCCTTCTCTTGGTCCAGTTTTTGGAATAAAAGGTGGAGCGGCCGGTGGAGGTTATTCTCAGATAGCCCCTATGCAAGATTTAAATTTGCATTTTACCGGTGATTTTCATGCTATTACATCCGCAAATAACTTAATATCAGCAGTGATAGACAATAGTATTTATCAAAATAATCTACTCGACATACAACAGGTTTTATGGAATCGTTGTATGGATATGAATGATAGAGCTTTGAGACATATTACTGTCGGTCAAGGTGGCAAATTTGATGGCGTGGAAAGACAAGATAGCTTTAATATAACAGCAGCTAGTGAGATTATGGCTATTTTGTGTCTTTGTGATAGTTTGGGTGATTTAAAAGAAAAAATATCAAACATTATAGTGGCATTAAACTCAAAATCAGAGCCTATTTATGTGCGTGATCTGGGTTGTGAGGATGCTGTTGTTATACTTTTAAAAGATGCGTTAAAACCAAATTTATTTCAAACATTAGAAAATACTCCGACATTGGTTCACGGAGGCCCTTTTGCAAACATAGCTCACGGATGTAACTCAATCATAGCAACAAAAACAGCTTTAAATTTGGCTGATTATGTTGTTACTGAGGCTGGATTTGGTTCAGAACTTGGTGCTGAGAAATTTATAGATATAAAATGCAAAAAAGCGGATATATTGCCAGATGCTACGGTTTTAGTAAGTACCATTAGATCTATAAAATACAATGGTGGTGTAAGCAAAGAAGATATAGCAAAACCAAATTTAAAAGCATTACAAGATGGTATAAAAAATCTTGGTGGTCATATAGAAAATTTAAAAACAAAATTCGGCTTAAATTTAGTTGTGGCTTTAAATAAATTTGCTACAGATACAAAAGAAGAGATTGATTTTGTTAAAGATTATTGTGCTAAATTTAATGTAAAAGTAGCAGTTTGTGAAAATTTTGCAAATGGTGGAAAAGGTGCTGTAGAACTTGCAAATTTAGTTTTAGAAGAGATTGACAAGCCTTACAAGATAAATTTTACTTATGAAAATAGTGACAGTATCCAAACAAAAATAGAAAAAATAGCAAAACAAATTTATGGTGCTAATGATGTTATCTTTGAAGACGATGCTTTAAAAGCACTGAAAAACATAAAAGAGCTTAATCTTGAGCATTTTCCGGTTTGTATAGCAAAAACACAGTATTCTTTTAGCGATGATGCAAATATGCTTGGCAGACCTACTGGGTTTGAGTTTAGAGTTAAAGATTTGCAAATTCGTTCAGGTGCTGGTTTTATTGTTGCTGTTTGTGGTAAGATTATGCTAATGCCAGGACTTTCAGCTCATCCAAATGCTCTAAATATGAAGATAGATACAAAAACTGGTGAGATAACAGGTTTGGCATAATATAAATTTCAAAAAACTTGGAGATTTTGATGGATTTTAAAGACCTTTTACAAGTTGATAAGATTTTAAATCTTGAAGAGTTTAAGCTTTATTCAAAACCATTGCTAGCAACAATATCAAGGGTGGTTTTGGATGAACAAAGAAAGCTTATAATACAAAAAAAGCCATCATTATCAAAAGATGAAATAATAAATGAAATTTCTCAAAGATATGCTGAGTTTCAAAGGTTTTCATTCCAAAAAGTAATCAATGCTACCGGTGTTGTTATGCATACAAATCTAGGAAGAAGCATTATTGATGAAGAAATTTTAAAAAGAGCAAAAGATGTAATATGTTCTTATTCGAATTTAGAGTTTGATTTACAAAGTGGTTCTCGTGGCAATAGGTATGATTATGTCTCCAATTTGTGCAAGGTTTTATTTGGTTGCGAAGATGCTTTGGTTGTAAATAACAATGCTAGTGCTGTTTTTTTGATACTAAATACATTTGCAAAAAACAAAGAAGTTGTGGTTAGTAGAGGTGAGCTTGTTGAAATAGGCGGTAGTTTTAGGATACCAGATGTTATGTTAAACTCGGGAGCTATTTTAAAAGAAGTAGGCACAACAAATAAAACAAATATTTATGATTATAAAAATGCAATCACACAAGATACAAATATGCTTTTTAAGGCACACAAATCAAACTTTGATATAGTTGGTTTTACTCAAAGTGTTGCTATGAAAGATATTATAAATATTGCAAAAGAAAATGGGCTTATTGATTATTATGATCTTGGAAGTGGTTATGTAAATGAGCTTGGATATAATTTAAGCAAGGATGAGCCAAGTATTTCAAGGTTGCTTCAAGATGGAGTTAGCTTGGTTAGTTTTAGTGGCGATAAGCTTTTTGGCTCTGTTCAAAGCGGTATTATTTTGGGAAAAAAAGAGCTTATATCAAAACTTCGCAAAAATCAGCTTCTTAGAATGCTAAGGGTTGATAAGGTTGTTCTTAGTATACTTTGCGAAAGTATCAAAGCTTATATAAATAAAGAATTAAGTCTTATAACTACAATTAATTTAATAAACAAAAAAGAAAACGACTTGTTTGATTTGGCTAATTTTATAAACTCAAAACTATCAAAACCACTTAAAATTTTAAAAACTACAACCTTTGTTGGTGGCGGTAGTTTACCAAACAAAAATATACCTAGTGTGGCATTAGCTATTATGGGTAATGCTATTAAAAATGAACAAAAATATAGAGAAAAAAATGTTATTGGAAGGATTGAAAATAATAGTTTTATTTTTGATTTAAGAAGCATACTTGATAAAGATGTCGATGATTTGATAAAAATAATAAATGAGCTTGAAAATGAATAGTCTTATAATAGGAACATCGGGGCATATAGACCACGGAAAAACATCTTTGATAAGAGCTTTAAATGGCTTTGATGGCGACTCTTTAGAGCAAGAAAAGAGTAGGGGGATCACTATAGATCTAAGCTTTTCAAATTTGCAAAACAATGATACAAATATAGCCTTTATAGATGTTCCTGGACACGAAAATCTAGTAAAAACTATGATAAGTGGCGCTTTTGCTTTTGATGCTTGCATGCTTGTGATTGCCGCAAATGATGGGATAATGCCACAAACAAAAGAGCATATGAATGTTTTGAGTTTATTGGGTGTTAAAGATGTTATCTTGGTTGTTACAAAGATTGACCTGGTTGATAGTGATACAATGCATAGCTTAGAAAATAAAGCAAAAGAATATATCAAAAACAGCACGAACTTAAATATTTTAAAAACTTTTTATACAAGTATAAAAGATTCAAATGCAATAGAAGAATTAAAAAAATATCTCTTTACATTAAGACCAAAAAAAAGAGATACAGATGGAGTTTTTCGTTATTATATAGATAGGATTTTTAGTATAAAAGGTATAGGTTCTGTAGTTACTGGTAGCGTTATTAGTGGAAAAGTTAGCGTTGGAGATAAACTTTTTGATTATGATATATCTAAGGATGTGAGTGTTAGAAGTATCCAACTTCACGATAAAAATGAAAATGTTGCAACAACTAGCAATAGAGCTGCTCTTAATCTAACAGGCGTGCAACTTAGTGAACTTAAAAAAGGACATATTCTTAGCAAAAAAGGTTTTTTTAGGGGATTTAAAGAGGTTGATACTATAGTTTTTGCGGATGATTTAAAGCATAATCAAAACCTAACTTTTTGTGTTGGTTCAAAACAAGTAGCAACAAAAGCTGTTGTTTTAAGCGATGAAAAAGATAAATTTGTAAGTTTTAAATTTGAAAAAGATATGTTTTTAATATTTAATGAGCCGTTTGTTTTACTTTTAAATGGTCGCGTTATAGGTGGCGGAAGGGTTTTAAATCCTATAAGTGAACCTATGAAAAAACAAGGTAAGATAGCTCTTTTGATAGCTTTAAATAATCTTGATTTCAAAAGGGTTTTTGAAATTTTAAAACTTACTCATAAAAATGGATTTGGACTTATAAGCTCTACTCAAAGGTTTAATTTAACTCATAAGCAAGCTGTTGATATAGCAAAAACTTTACCAAATAGTTTTGTAGATGAAGATGCTTTGAATGTATATGATGAAGAGGTAAAATATAGAATAATTGAGTTTATTAAATTTATAATAGACAAAAATAAATTTGCTATTTTTTCAGCTTCTAGCATAAGCTTAAAGCTTGGTTGGGCTAGTGAAAAGCTAACTCAGTCTTGCATAGATGAGCTTTATAATAGTGGTATTATTGAAAAAAATAGTGGAGTTTATACAAAAAAAGGCGTTGATTTTAGTGAGTTAAAAATCAAGTTAGAAGATGAAATTTATAAAATTTTAGATAATGATAAATTTGCTCCAAAAGCACCTTATAATATATATGATGAGCTTGAAATAGACAGGTTAAGTGGAGATAATGCATTAAAAAAATTAACAGCAAATGGCCGTGTTATAAGACTTGCACATAATCTTTTTATAACATCTAAAAATCTTACAGAAGTGCTTAAATATCTAAAAAATTTAATAAAAGAAGATGGTTTTGTAAATGTTCAGAATGCAAAAAATAGACTTAATTTAAGTAGAAAATATATAATTGCATATCTTGAAAAACTTGATTTGGATAGCGATATAATTAAAAATGGACAAAACAGGGTTTTTAGGAGTAATTAATTTATTAATTTTTATATGTTTATAAAATCGGAGGTGTTTTTATGATTCATAAAATTCTTATAGCAAATCGTGGGGAAATAGCTGTTAGGATAGTTCGTGCTTGTAGAGATTTGCACATAAAAAGTGTAGCCATTTATACAAAACCAGATGCTGAATGCTTGCATGTTAAGATTGCTGATGAAGCTCATATGATAGGTGATGAACCTATAAAAGGGTATCTTAATGCAAAATCTATAGTAGAAATCGCTAAGAGTTGTGGCGCTGATGCAATACATCCTGGGTATGGATTTTTAAGTGAAAATTATGAGTTTGCAAAACTTGTTGAGGATTCTGGACTTATTTTTATTGGTCCTAAATCTGATGTAATTCGCAAAATGGGCGATAAAAATATTGCAAGATATTTGATGAAAAGAAATGGAATCCCAATAGTTCCAGGCACAGAAAAATTAAATGATGAGCCTATGGAGAAGATAAAAGAATATGCTTTAAAGATTGGATATCCGGTTATATTAAAAGCCAGCGGTGGTGGTGGCGGACGAGGCATTAGAAAAGTTTTTAAAGAAGATGAGTTAGAAGATGCTTACAACTCTTGTAAGAGAGAGGCTAAAGCTTATTTTAATAATGATGAAGTTTTTATGGAAAAACTTGTTGTAAATCCAAGACACATTGAGTTTCAAATTTTAGGCGATAATTATGGCAATATAATACACCTTTGTGAAAGAGATTGTTCTATACAAAGAAGACATCAAAAGATTATTGAGATAGCCCCTTGTCCTTCTATAAGTGAAAATTTACGTAAAATTATGGGTGTTACAGCTGTGGCTGCCGCAAAAGCTGTTGGGTATTCAAATGTAGGAACTATAGAGTTTTTATTAGATGATGATAATCAATTTTATTTTATGGAGATGAACACAAGAATACAAGTTGAACATGGGGTTACAGAAGAGATAACGGGAGTTGACTTGGTTGTTAGACAGATTAGAACAGCTGCAGGGGAGATACTAGAACTTGAGCAAAGTGACATAAAACCTCAAGGTTATGCCATAGAAGCAAGGATAACTGCTGAAAATGTTTGGCAAAACTTTGTTCCAACGCCGGGTAAAATTTTGGGTTATTATCCAGCACTTGGACCATCTGTTAGGGTTGATAGTCATGCATATAAAGATTATACTATCCCACCTTATTATGACTCTTTGGTTGCAAAGCTTATAGTAAAAGCAACTGATTATGATTTGATGATAAATAAACTTGAAAGAGCACTTGAAGAATTTACGATAGAAGGTGTTCAGACTATTATACCTTTCTTGCTTGCTATTAGTAAATCTCGTGAGTTTAGACGAGGATTTTTTGATACAAGTTATGTTGAAAAAAATCTAAACTCTATACTTGAAAATACTCATGATAGCACTCATGGTGGCGAGGAAGAACTAAAAACAGTCATAAATCAAGCCATAAATAAGCATAGAAAAGTTTATGGTAAATAATAAAATTTAGCTTGTTTTTGATAAAATATTTTTTTATGCTTAACAAGGGTAAAATTTGAATATAAAACAAAATGTCAAAATACAAGCTAATCTTGACCTTACTACGATTTATTTAAATGGCGATTTGACATACAAAAACGCAAAAGAGTTAAATGTGTTTTTGCTTGGGGTTAAAAAATATAAAAACATACAAATTGATTTTTTAAACCTTAATAGTATTGATTATTCGGTTGCTATCTTGCTTGATATATTCTTATCAAAATACAATAATGTTAAGTTTATAAATCAAAATGATAATATTATTAAAATTTTTGATTTTGTTAGACAACAAGAATCTCACTTTGAGCATAAACAATACGGCGAAGGCTTAAATTTAATACAGACAATTGGTAAAAAAGTTTTAGTTGTTGTTGATTCTCTGCTTTGTTTTTGTAGCTTTTTTGGAGAGTTTTTAGTAAAAAGTCTATGTTCTTTTTACAATCCAAAAAATTTTCGCTTAAAAGAGTTGAGTAATTATATAAAAGACGGCGGGATTAATGCTATTTTTATAGTGCTTTTAACTTCATTTTTGATAGGTATAGTTTTAGCTTATTTAGGAAGCGCAATGCTTGCTAATTTTGGTGCAAGTATTTTTATCGTTGATATTATGGGTGTTTTAACCCTCAGAGAGGTTGCTCCTTTGATAGCAACTATAGTTATAGCTGGCCGCTCATCTTCTAGTTTTGCTGCTCAAATCGGTGTTATGAAAATAACAGAAGAGATAGATGCTATGAAAACTATGGGGCTTGATCCTGTTGCTGTTTTAGTTTTTCCTAGGGTTATGGCTATGGTTTTATCTGTGCCTTTGGTGATTTTTCTCGCTGATGGTGTAAGTATTTTAGGACAAATGCTTGTTTCTAAAAATATTTTAGATATAGATTTTAGTGAGTATATCAGCAGATTTAAGGATAGTGTTGATTTAAAGCATTTTTGGGTTGGTATGATAAAAGCACCTTTTTTTGGAGCCATAATAGCAATAATAGGCTGCTTAAGAGGTTTTGAAGTAAATCAAAATGCTCAAAGTTTAGGTGAAAAAACTACAACAAGTGTTGTTAATGCTATTTTTTGTGTTATAGCCCTTGATTCCGTTTTTGCTATATTTTTTATGTGGTATGGAATATGAAAAATATACTTATGGGTGTTAATATAACAACTACATATGGAAATACAACCATACACGATAATGTTAGTTGGAACATAAATCAGTCTGAAATTTATGGTTTTTTAGGTGGAAGTGGAAGTGGTAAGACCACTCTTATGAAGACTATGATGTATTTAAAAAAACCAGATAATGGAAATATATTTTTTGAACAAAAAGATATATGGAATAGCTCGCAAGAGCAAATCAAAGATATAAAGCTTAGTTGCGGTAGTATGTTTCAGTTTGGTGCTTTGTTTGGTTCTATGAATATATTGCAAAATGTTGGAGTTATGTTAAAAGAATATTCTGATTTTAAGCAGTCTCAGATAGATGAAATTTCTATGTTTTGGATACAAAAAGTAGGACTTAAAAAACAAGCTGCTTTTTTATATCCAGCTGAGCTTAGTGGTGGTATGAAAAAACGAGCAGCTCTTGCTAGGGCGCTTGTGTTAAGCCCTAAGGTTTTATTTTTGGATGAGCCAAATAGTGGTCTTGATCCGGTTAGTAGTCGTGAGATGGATAAGCTTGTTTGTAGTTTAAGAGACAGCCTTGGTATAACTATTGTTATGGTTACTCACGACGCTGATTCTATATTTGATATACTGGATCGTTTTTTGATTATTGATAATAAAAAGATAGCTTTTGAGGGAAATTTAAAAGAGCTTGAAAAGATAGATATAAACCCTCTTGAAGAATTATTTAAAATGAGGAAAAATAATGGAAAATAGAAACTCATATACCATAGTTGGACTGTTTTTTACGCTTTGTATTATTTTGTTTGCTGTTTTTATGTGGTGGATGAGTGATTCTGATAAAAATATAAGTTATGAAGAGTATTATATTATAGCTGATGAGCTTCCTTCTGGTATAAGGGTTGAGTCTCAGGTGAAGTTTGTTGGTGTTGTTGTTGGAAGTGTTAGTAAAATAGAATTTGAAAAAAGTGTACCAGAAAGAATCAGACTAACCTTAAAAATAAGAAGCGATGTCCCTATTAAAAAAGATAGTTTGGCTGATGTTGAGTATCAAATAGTAAGTGGAATATCAACCTTAAATATAAGTCGTGGAAGCGAGGAATTTGATACAAATTATAAGATAATAAATTTAAAAGAGGGTCTTTTTTCGCAACTAACAAATAAGGCACAAAATATAAGTGATAGAATAAATGATATGTTTGTTAATGTTGATAAGCTTATATCGGATGAGAATTTAAAACATTTGCAAACCACTCTTGTTAATATAGATATTTTAACAAAAAGCTTATCAGATGAAGCAAATCTTAAAAATATCAATGAAATACTTAAAAATTTAAATGGGATATCTGCCAATATAAAAGATACTAAAATTAATGAACTTGTTATTAATTTAAATAATTTAGTTAATAATGCAAACAATATGGTTGTAAAATTTAATGGTCTTATTGGGGGTTTTGATGGTGTCCAAGAAAAATTAAACTCAAAGTTGAGTAGTGGGGAGTATGATTTTAAACAAACACTTCAACCAACACTTGATCAAACTAAAGAATTTTTAACAAATTTTGAAAAAACACTACGTCAGATAAGAAATACATTAAATAGACTTGAAGATAATCCTTATGAATTTTTCTTTAAAGATGTAAAGGAGAGGTAGGAAATGATAAAAATAAAATTATTTTGTATTGCTATTTTTGTCTTTTTGATTTATGGGTGTAGTTTTAAAACAGAGGCAAAAGCACCAATTAAATATGATTTTTATTATAATCAACAAGGCTGTGTAGCAAAAATAAATCCTAAAAAAATATATATAGAAAATGTTAAGGCTTTAGAGTTAGTAGATACTAGACAAATTTTAGTTTATGCTGACAAAAATCAGATAAAGTATCTAAATGATGCAAGATATGCTTCTTTGCCTAGCGAGATGTTTTATAAGGCATTATTAAAAGGGTTTTATGCAAATTGCAATGCAAAACCAGTTTTTACTTATAATAAGGGTGATTTAAAATTAAGTGTCAAATTGCTTGCAATGCATGCAAGAGATAACTATGCTGAAATTTCTATCGCTTATGAACTAAAACAAGATGAAAAAGTGCTAAAATCAGGAATAATTGAAAAAAGAAATTCTTTTGAGGATAAAAGTTCATCAACTATTTTCAATGCTATAAATAAATCAAGCAATGAGATAATAGATGAACTTTTGATACAAATTTTATAATGTTTTTGCATTTTAGACATTAAATCTAAAATGCATAACATCTCCATCAACAACTACATAGTCTTTGCCTTCTAGGCGCATTTTGCCAGCTTCTTTTGCTCCGTTTTCGCCTCCGTTGGCTATATAATCATCATAACTTATAACCTCAGCTCTTATAAAGCCACGTTCAAAGTCATTATGTATCACACTTGCTGCTTTTGGAGCCTTCCAACCATTTGTTATAGTCCAAGCTCTTACTTCCACAACACCTGCTGTAAAATAGCTTATTAAATTTAATTTCGCAAACGATGTTCTTATTATTTTTTCAAGCCCACTTTCACTAGCGCCAAGTGATGATAAAAGTTCGTGTGCCTCAGCATCATCAAGCCCTATTAATTCTTCTTCTATCTTTGCGCAAAGTTTTATAACTTCATGGTTTGATTTTTTTGCATACTCTTTTAATTGTGTAACATATTCATTATCACTTGCTATAAAGCCTTCATCTACGTTAGCGCCATATATAACTTCTTTTGCGCTTAAAAGCCTAAGCTCTTTATTTAAAGCCTTATATATATCATTATCTCGTTCATCAAAGCTACTAGCACTTAATCCATCATTTAAGTGTGCTAAAAGTTTATTTGCTATTTCTAAGCTATCTTTTGCGCCCTTTACATTTGCTTTTGCTTCTTTGTTTAGTTTTTCTATTTTTTTATTTATCTGTTCTATATCAGCTAAGATTAGCTCAGTTTGTATTATCTCTATATCTCTAACCGGATCAACTTTGCCCTCAACATGGGTAATGTTTTCATCATCAAAACAACGAACCATATGAAGTATAACCTCTGTTTCTCTTATATTTGATAAAAACTTATTACCAAGTCCTTCGCCCTTACTAGCGCCTTTTACAAGTCCAGCAATATCAACAAATTCTATTGTTGAATACTGTATTTTATTTGGATTTACGATTTTTGCTAACTCGTTTAGTCTTTTATCAGGAACAGCAACTATTGCCTTGTTTGGCTCTATCGTGCAAAATGGATAGTTTGCACTTTGTGCATTTTGAGCTTTGGTCAAAGCATTAAAAGTTGTTGATTTACCTACGTTTGGAAGTCCTACTATGCCTACACTTAAACCCATTATGCCTCCTTCGCAATTTCATTTAGATAATATAAGTTCATTCTTACACCAGCACCGCTAGCTCCATGTTGGTTGTATCCCCAAGCTTTTTGAACATATGCTGGGCCGGCTATATCTTGGTGCATCCATTTTTGTTTATTTTCATCTCTTATAAACTTATCTAAAAATAATCCAGCTGTTATAGCACCACCATATCTTGAACTAGATATATTGCAAACATCCGCAATAGGTGTTTTTATAAGTTCTTTTAGGTGCTTATTAAAATGAAAAATTGTAGTTAATTCGCCACTTTTTGATATTTTTTTTCTAAAATCCTCTTTTAATTCTTCATTGTTTCCCATTATACCACTTGTGTATTCTCCAAGACCAACAACGCAAGCTCCAGTTAATGTAGCCATATCTATTAAAATATCTGGTTTAAAATCTTGCGCCCAGCTTAAACAATCAGCCAAAACAAGTCTTCCCTCGGCATCGGTATTTTTAACCTCTATGCTAACACCTTCACGAGACATAATAACATCATCAGGTTTATAGGCATTTCCACCTATCATATTTTCAGTTGCTCCAAGTATAGCATGCACTTCTATATCAAGCTCAAGCTCACTTGCCCCTTTTATGATACCAAGTGCTGCCGCGGCTCCACTTTTGTCAGCTTTCATTGTTACCATATAATCAGCTGGTTTTAAGCTAAGACCGCCGCTATCATATGTTAATCCCTTGCCTACAAATATTACTCTTTTTTTTGCATTTTGTGGTTTGTAGATCATATGAATAAGTCTAGGTGGATGAACACTTGCTCTATTTACAGCCAAAAATGCATTCATATTTTCTTTTTTCAAAAATTCTTCATCGTAAACTTCGCAGGTTACATTTTTTAGCTCTTTTGCTAGGTTTTTAGCATCATTAGCCATTTTTATAGGAGTATATATTTCTGGTATTTCGTTTACGATATTTTTTGTAAAGTTTGTTGCATTTGCTATTATTTGACCATTTTTTAGACCAAGTTCAGCTTTGTTTACATCAATTGTTTCATCGTTTAGTTCTTCTTGCGTTGAGAATATTATATTTTGAAGCTTTGATTCTTTTTTTTCTTTTTTGTATTTGTTAAATTCATAACTTCCCAGAATAAATCCTTCAACTATACTTTGAAAACTCATTTTTTGGCATTTTGAGAGATAAGATGCAAGTTTTATGCTTTTTATATTCAAAGATTTTACTGCTTCAAATGCCTTGCAAGCACCAAGCCTTAGCTCTTCATAATCAAGATTTTCTATCCCAATATAAAGAGTTTTTGTTTTTTGTATCAAAACACTTCCAGAACCATCAAATCCAAAAAAATCAAATTCTTTTTCATCTTTTATAAATTTATGTTTCAAGTTTTTGTCTATTACAAAAACCAATGTTAAATCAGCTTGAATTTGATCTAATGGCTGATTTATGATTTCAAATTTCATTTCTTTTCCTTTTTTTAATTTCATGTCTTTTGTTTAAAATATTATCTTCAAATTTTTTAAATGCAAAAATCAATATTGACAAAAATATTATCACCAAAGGTATTGCTATATACCAATGATTTTTTGAATGTTCTAATACTTTTATAATTTTATCACCTAATATATATGAAGGTAGTATTGTTATGCTAGCCCATGCTAAAGCACTTATGAAATTTATAAACGCAAATTTCTTAGCACTGTATCTTGTAAGACCTATGCTTATTGGTAAAATTGTTCTAAGACCATACAGATATCTTTGTATAAATATAATCCAAGAGCCATATTTTTTCATAAGCAGGTGAGCTATAGCAAATTTTCTTCTTTGTGATTTTAATTTTTTTGATATCTTACTTTTGTTGTATCTGCCTATATAAAAATATAGCTGATCTCCAGCAAAGCCACCCAGTGCTGCTACAAATATGGCTAATGGTAAGATAATAACTCCAGTATGAGATAATATTCCTGCCATTATAAGAGCCATTTCTCCTTCGAGCATACACCATATAAATATGATTATGTAGCTATAATCATGTATTAAGTTAATGAAAATTTCTTCCATTTAAATCTCTAATACATTGTAAATATTTGTTAGTTTTGAAATTTCTTTATCTCCACCAAGATCTTTTAAATTTATTAAAAAACAAGCTTCAACACAATTAGCATTTGTTTGTTTTATGAGTTCTATACTAGCTTTTGCTGTTCCACCAGTCGCTATTAAATCATCTATTAAAAGTACTTTTGCACCTGATTTGTTTGCAAAAGCATCAACATGCATTTGAACCTCATCTACACCATATTCTAAACTATATTTTTGAGATATTGTTATATATGGTAGTTTTTTTGGTTTTCTTATAGGAACAAAGCCGATTTTAAGTCTTGTGGCTAGCGCTGCACCAAATATAAAGCCACGACTTTCTATTCCAACTATAAAATCCAAATCAAAACTTTTGTATCTTTGTTCTAAATGGTTCATTAAAAACCCAAATGCCTTTGCATTATTTAGTAGTGTTGTGATATCTTTAAAAACAATTCCAGGTTTTGGAAAATCTTTTATACTTCTAATAGAATCTAATAAATATTTTTTTTCTTCTTCGTTTAAATGTAACATTTTATTCCTTATAGTAGTGCTTCTATCTTTCCTTCAAGCTCTCTTATTCTTCCTCTTAGTTTGTCATTTTCTAGTCTGTATTGTGAATTTCTTGTTCTAAGTGATGTAACATCATTTTTTGTTTTATTTAATTCTTCTGTTAATATATCTATATTCCCCAAACTTCTTTGCAACTGAATTTGAAGTTTTCTTATAACAATCTCAGTATCTTGAAGATTGTTTTTCATAAAATCTTTTGTGCTTCTTTCTTTTTTAAGTAATGTTTTAAAATAAAAAACCATTACCACAAGATACAAACAAACACATATCAAAGCTGTTAGAAAAAGCCATTCGCTCATTATCTACTCTCTTTATAATTTATTTTTATTACTCTTTTTTCGTGTCTTTGACCTGCAAATTCTGTGCTAAAAAATGTATTTAGCATATCATAAGCAACTTCATCTCCGACAACTCTTGCTCCAAATGCTATTACATTTGCATTATTGTGTTCTCTTGATAGTTTTGCTCCTAGATGATCATGACAAAGAGCACATCTTATATTTTCATGTCTATTTGCAGCTATGGATATGCCAATCCCTGTTCCACAAATAAGTATCCCATAATCATCATCTTTTAATCTCAAAGCTAACTCATGTGCAAAATCAGGATAATCTACACTAACATCTGAACTATTTGTGCCTAAATCTATAACTTCAAATTTTGATTTTAAAAAATCTTTTACACGCTCTTTTAAATCAAATCCAGCGTGGTCACTTGCTATATAAATTTTATTTATCTTCATTATGTTCCTCAATATCTAATTTAAAAATAACTTAAAAATATAATCAATTGGTGCAAAAAAATATTTTGAAATAGGGCTTATAATTATTACAATAAGTATTACCATTCCATATCTTTCAAGCGAATAAATTTTACTTGCTATTTTATTAAATCCAAATTGTAAAAGCGTATATATTAATGCTTTGGAACCATCTAATGGTGGTATTGGATATAAATTTAAAAGACCTAAAAAAAGATTTATATTAAAAAGTATATATAAAAATTTTGCAGTACTATTATTTAAGGTTTCTGTAAAATTCATAAGTATAAAAAGAGAAAAAATAGCTAACACGATATTGTAAAATATGCCAGCAAGTGCCACAAATACACCAGCTTTATAACCACCATTTTTTACAACTACGTTTATATTTACAGGAACTGGTTTTGCCCAACCAAATAAAAAACCGCCACTAAAATAAAGTATAGCTGGAAGTATAATAGTTCCTATCGGGTCTATATGGCGAATAGGATTTATGCTCAGTCTATTTTGGGATTTTGCGGTGCTGTCTCCAAATTTATAAGCAACCCAGCCGTGCATTATCTCATGTCCTACTATCGCAATTATCAACGCTAAAAGTAAAAATAGTATCTCCTCTAGATTAATATTAGTAAAGTCCATCTATATCATCCTCTTTTATAGCTGAGTCTATTATTTGTTTATCGTTTTCTAAGGTGTCTACAAATCTTCCTATTCTTTCCCATCTGATTTTGTAGTCCTTGTCCCAGCTAAAATAAACAAACCAAGGTTTGCCAACTATATATCTATATTTAACGCTTCCCCAAAATCTACTGTCATTTGAATGATCTCTATTGTCGCCCATCATAAAATACTCATTTTCAGGCACTTTTACATAAAATGCATTAAATGGAAGTCCATTTATAACACTATCTAGTTCTTTTACATCAACTGGAGTCATTGCAAGTTTTTTTGAGTTATAATAATAAATCATTTGTTCAAACATATTTGCATTTTTGTCATAATGTATCCCATGGAATTTATACGGCTCTTTTACAAATAACTTTCCGTTTAGTGTTGTTATGTCATCTTTGTCGTAGGTTGCTTTTATAAAATCATCACCCTCTTTTGGTCTTAAAAAAGTTTGTTTTTCTGTAAAAATTATCTCATCTCCACCGATACCAAAACATCTTTTTACATAATGTATTTTTTCATTGTGTGGATATCTAAAAATTACTATATCTCCTCTTTTTGGGCCTTCATCGGTTATGAGGTGGTCGTTTTCATTAAAATCAGGTAAAACTCTCATCTCAAGCCAAGGTATTCTAGGTATTGGAATCCCATAACTAAACTTTTTTGCAAATAAAAAATCACCTACAAGAAGAGTGTTTTTCATAGAACCGCTAGGTATTACAAATGCTTGTGCTATAAAGAAAATAACAAACAATACAATTATTATAGTTCCAGTCCAAGAGCTAGAAAAATCATATAACTTACTTAAAAATTTTTTCATATACTTCTTTCAAATTATAAATTAAACTAAGCCAAGTTTTTTGGCTCTATTTTGTGTTGATTTTATTGTGTTTTTTAAAAGCATTGCTATAGTCATAGGTCCAACTCCGCCTGGAACTGGAGTTATATAGCTAGTTTTTTCAGCTACATTTTTAAAATCAACATCTCCACAAAGAGAGCCATCATCAAGTCTGTTTATACCGACATCAATAACAATAGCACCATCTTTAACCATATCTTTAGTTACAAAATTAGGCTTTCCTATTGCAGCTACTATTATATCCGCATTTTTACAAATTTCTTTTAAATTTTTAGTTTTAGAGTGTGTTATTGTTATTGTTGCGTTTGCGTTTAAAAGTAAGCTCGCCATAGGTTTTCCTACGATATTGCTTCTTCCGATTATTACAGCATTTTTTCCAGCTGGATCAATGTTATACTCATTTAACATATTCATTATTCCCAAAGGGGTACAGGGTACAAATCCATCTTTAAAACCACTTGCTAGTTTTCCGACATTTATAGCGTGAAAACCATCAACATCCTTATCGCATCTGATATTTTCTAAAACAGTATTTGTGTCTATGTGTTTTGGTAAAGGAAGTTGAACTAAAATTCCATCCACTCCATCATCTAAATTTAATACATTAATAAGTGCTAAAAGTTCACTTTGGGTTGTGCTTTCTGGCAAACGGTGCATTATGGATTTTATTCCTGTTTGTATGCAAGCTTTTTCTTTTGAGGCAACATAGGTTTGACTAGCCTTGTTTTCACCAACCAAGATAACAGCAAGTGCAGGCTCCACTCCTATATTTTTTAAGACTTCTGTATCGTGCTTTATCTGCTCTTTTGCATTTGCACTACTTATTTTGCCATCTAAAATTTTCATATAAATTCCTTAAATTAAAAGCGTTTTTAATCACAAAAGTTGTATCATACCTAAAATTTATTTAAAAATTTAGAAATTTGGAAGTTAATGAAAATAGTTTTTGTTTTTTTTGCATTTTTGCATTTTTGTTTCGGGACAGATTTTATCACAAAAAAAGAGTATGCTAAGATGCTCTATTCAAATCCAAGGGGTATAGGTTGCAATCTTTGTCACGGACAAAATGGTGAAGGTATGGTTATTGCAAAATACAAAACACAAGACAAAAAAACAAAACAACTTATACCAAAAGAACTTACATCGCCTAGTATAAATGATGTTGAATTTGATTGTTTTAAAAATACCCTAAAAAAGACAAGTTTGAATTTTATTTGTAAGGGTGTTGTAAAAAAAACAAGATCAGATAGTATAATGCCTAGCTATTTTTTAACAGATGATGAGATTAAGATATTATATGAATATGTAGTAAATTTAAAGGATAAAAAATGACAAATAAAGATGCGTTTAACGAAGCTAAAAAATTTATACCAGGTGGTGTAAACTCTCCAGTTAGAGCTTTTAAAAGTGTTAATGCGGTTCCTATCGTGATACAAAAAGGAGATGGATCTTATTTGTATGATGTGGAGGGTAAAAAATATATTGATTTTATACAAAGCTGGGGGCCGCTTATATTTGGACATTGTGATAAAGATATACAAAATGCTATAAGTTCGGCTTTAAGCTATGGTATCAGCTACGGCGCTCCTAGTCTAAATGAGACTACACTTGCTAAAATAGTATGTGATAAATTTAAAAACATAGATAAAATTCGTTTCGTTAGTTCAGGCACAGAGGCTACAATGAGCGCTATAAGAGTGGCTAGGGGTTATGCGAAAAAAGATGGACTTATAAAATTTGAAGGTTGCTATCACGGACACTCAGATGCACTTTTGGTAAAAGCTGGTAGTGGTGCTACTACTTATCTTCATGCATCAAGTGCGGGAGTTCCTGAAAATACAGTAAAAGATACACATTTGGCTATCTATAATGACTTGCAAAGTGTTGAAAATATTTTTAAAACTCAAAGTATTGGCGCTGTTATAATAGAACCAATAGCTGGGAACATGGGCTTAGTTCCTGCCAAAAAAGAATTCTTACAAGGCCTAAGAAAACTTTGTGATGAATATAAAGCGGTGTTAATATTTGATGAGGTTATGAGTGGTTTTAGGGCTTCAGAGTTTGGTTCTTTGCCTTATCACGGTGTTCTTGCTGATATGATTACATTTGGAAAAGTAATAGGCGGTGGTATGAATGTTGCTGCTTTTGGTGGTAAGAATGAGATAATGGATTGTCTTAGTCCAAATGGAGCGGTGTATCAAGCTGGAACATTAAGCGGAAATCCTCTGGCTATGGCCGCTGGTATAGCTTCTATCAAAAAGATAAATGAAAATCCAGAAATTTATAAAAGATTAGAAACTATGGCAAATAACTTGGTAAATGGTTTTAAACAAGCTGGAGCTAAATATGGTGTTGATATTCAGATAAATGTCCGTGGTTCGATGTTTGGATTTTTCTTTAATAAAAATGAAGTTTTAAATTACGATGATGCTTTAAAAAGTGATACAAAAATGTATGCTTTGTTTCATCAAGCAATGCTCAACAAGGGTGTGTATCTAGCCCCTAGTCAGTTTGAAACAGGATTTATTTGCACAACCATGACAGATGAAGATATAGAGTTTGCTGTAAATGCTGCAAATGAGGCATTTAAGGAGATAACAAAATAATGGCAAAAATAAAAGATGTCGTTGGTGCTGCTCAGCATCTTAGCTTAGGTATATCTATAGTTGTTGCTGTTTTGATTGGAGTCGGGCTTGGTATGTGGCTAAAAAATATTACCGGACTTGGATTTATGCTTTGGGTTGGAGTTGGATTTGGTATCGCAGCAGCTGTTTTAAATATCAAAAAGGCATATGAACAGCAGATAAAAAGTTTGGATGAATTAAAAGATGAAAATAGATATAAATTTTCAAAAGACAACAATGAAATTTAAAAAACTTTTTATTGTTTATTTGATTTTTTGGTTGTGTCTTAGTGGTTTTGGACTAGCTTTTGCTGATGATTTCTTTTATAGCTCTCAGATTGGATATTTTTGTTCCATTTTTATAGCTTTTGTTAGTTATAAAAGTTATAAAAGGCGTGTTCTAAAAAAATTAAAAGACAAAAATGAGTTAGATGAATTTGAAGAAGAATATGAAGAAGAGCAACTCAATGATGATGTAAGTTTAGAAGATGAAAAGCGAAGGTTAAAAACAAAAAAAATAAGACTAAAAGATATGAATTTAGATATGGCGTTTGTTCCTTATCGTTTGTTTGCCTATGCTTTTTTTGTTATCGGATTTTTTTTACTAAAACGACATGATGTTTTAAATGTTTTTGGATTACTTGTTGGCTTAAGTATGATGCCTATTGGTGCTTTGGTGCTTGGTTTTTTACAAAGAAACGAAACAAAATAATTAATAAATTTTAAGGATAGAAATGTCAAATAGCAAACGCATTATAAAGACTATGATGCCTCTGTTTTTGGGTATGAGTCTTTTATTTGTCGGAAATGGACTAGTTGTTAGTTCTCTTTCTACATTGCTTAAGCAAATGAATATTGATAATGTGACTATAGGTCTTATAAATGCATGCTTTTTTGTTGGAGCTATACTTAGTACTTTAACATCTCACATTATAATTTCAAAAGTAGGGCATATTCGTTCATTTGCTATTTTTAGCGCGTTTTTTGGTGTTTGTTCTATGGTGTATGAGCTTGGCGCAAATTTGTATTTTTGGGCATTTTTAAGAGGGTGTTTAGGTTATTGTTACTATGCCCTTTTAGTTGTTATAGAAAGTTGGTTAAATGAAAAAGCAAGAAATAAAAATCGCTCAAGAATACTAGCCTTTTATGAGGGAGTTTTTTATGTATCTTTTGGTGTGGGTATTTTGATTTTAGCTTTAAACTTAAAACCTACTCAGATTTTTATAATATCGGCTGCTTTTATTATGCTTTCAAGTATACCTTTGAATTTAACAAAGATAAGACAACCAGCTATTCCTCAAAGACAAAATGCAAGTTTTCCTAAAATTTTTTCAGTAGCACCTCTTGCACTTGTTGGAAGTGTTGTTGCTGGTGTTTTAATAAATGGATTTTTCTCTATGGCAAGTTTATTTATATTATCACAAGGGTTTTCTTTAACTAATGTATCATTTTTTATGACCATAGCAATGCTTGGTGGATTTGTTTCTCAGTTTATTATGGGTTATTTATCAGATACACTTGGTAGAAAGTTTGCTATTATATCATCTTCTTTGGTTGGTTTTTTTGCATCAATTGGTTTTTTATTTGTCGGCAATAATATTATTTTGCAGTATGTTTTATCATTTTTTCTTGGTGGTGGTATTTTTTGTCTTTATGTTTTGTCCTTGGCTAGGGCAAATGATATGCTAGAGCATAAATCAAAAAGCATGGAGATCGGAAGAACGCTTTTGTTTAGCTACTCTTTTGGTTCTTTGGTTTCATCTATTGTTATTGGTTTTGCTATGAATTTTTTTGGAAATTTTGGTTTTATATATGTTTATATTGTTTTGCTTTTTGTGCTTATAGTATTTGCGTTAACAAAAGAGAGTATACCAAAAGAAGATAGAATAAGCTATAACCCTCATACTATTAAAACAACTGTGATAGATGAGTTAAATATAGAGTATGAAAATCAAGAATCAAAGCAAATTTAATTAATGGCAGATATAACAACAAATATACAAAATAGTATCAATCAGACCGGTCTTAATACAAATGTAAAACAGACTGGTCAAATTTTTAAAAAACAACCACAGCCTAATACAAAAGATACTATTTCTAGAGATAAATTAGATCTTGAAAATGTAGATAAGTTTATAAATAAAGTTATGAATGAGCTTTCTGGTGCAAAAACCAAAAATCAGACAAACAAAATTTTGCAAATGGTAAAAGATACAAAAATAGCACCAAATTTAGCAAACGATATACAAAATGTCGCCAAGCTTATTGAAAATGATGAAAGCATACAAAACAATCCAGCTTTAAAAGATTTAGCTTTAAAATTAAAAGAATTTTTAAAACCAATAGCTGATATAAAAACCGCCACTTTAAACGAACAGATAAAAAATTCAGGTGTTATGCTTGAGGGTAATTTAAAAGAAGCATTAAATCCACAAAAGCTTCCAAGCTCTATAAATAAACTTTTATTTGATATAAAAAATCTTTCAAATAATGATTTGCTTGATAAAATTTTAACTTTATCAAAAAATGAAAATTTAAACGATAATGATTCGTTTTTAAAATTAAAAGAAATTTTAAAAAATGAAGAAACGGTGCTTTTAAAAACATTAAACAATTCAAATATAAAAGGCTTATTGACAGATGTAAATAAGCTTGATAATATAT
The DNA here is from genome assembly GCF_002022005.1 of Campylobacter pinnipediorum subsp. caledonicus. Taxonomy (NCBI): domain Bacteria; kingdom Pseudomonadati; phylum Campylobacterota; class Epsilonproteobacteria; order Campylobacterales; family Campylobacteraceae; genus Campylobacter; species Campylobacter pinnipediorum. Next base: position 1,310,044 of record NZ_CP017258.1, on the reverse strand, counting down.
CTAAATTCCTTAGTAAATTTCAGATAAATATTGAAAACAGTGGAGATAAGGTTAAACTTTATGTTGATAAATTGCAAGATTTTGTATCAAAACTTGATAATAAAATAAACTCTTTAAATACAAATGAAAAATTAAATCAAATTTCTGGTTTTTCTTCAAATTTTAAAGATTTAAAAATAGCTTTAAAAGATATACAAAATACATTAAAATCATTAAACAATATTGGAGATGAGATCAATCTTGTAAAATCTTTTGATGATTTACTTGATGGTAGTAATTCAAATTTGCAGTTTAAGTTACAAAGTGCAGCAAGAAGGCTTAGTGCTAGTTTAACTTTTATAGATAATAATGCAAGTGATGCGAGTAATAAACTAAAAGAGATAAAACATATCTCAAATCAGCTAAAGATAGCATCAAATGATATAATTAATATTGAAAAAAATAACATAGATGTCGCAAAAATAATTAGTAGTGATATAAAAAGCACCTTGCTCTCTATACAAGAAAAATCGGCAGGATTAAATAACTCATCTCAGATAAATCAAATAAGTGAAAAGATGTTATCTCAGATAGAGATACATCAAATGGTTTCTAGTATAGGTGGTGGAATTCAGACATATTTGCCATATATTTGGGATGGGGTTGATGGTGGAAGTATAGCTTTTAAGCAAGGCAAAAGAGATAGATATTATGCTCAAATAGATTTAAATTTTAAGCAATATGGCAAAGTTAATATAATGGTTGGACTTATAGATAAGAAATATATAGATATATCTATCGCCACTGCTCAAAAATCACTTAAAGATATAATATTTAATGAAGCAAAGGAGCTTAAAAGCTCTATCTCAAAACTTGGTTTAATTGTTTCTAATTTTAATTTAAAGGTACTATCTAAAAATGAAATTGCTGCAAAATTTAAAGATTTTTCAGGTCTTGAATTTGGTTTTGATAAGAAGGCTTGATGGCAAATATTATTAAGAAAAAAGCTGTTGCCCTAGGTTACAATAAGAAAAAAGATAATGCCCCAAAGGTTATGGCTAGCGGTAGTGGCGAGGTGGCAAACAATATTATAAATTTAGCAAAAGAGCATAAAATTCCAATAAAAGAAGACCCTGATCTTATAGAAATTTTAAGCAAGGTTGAAGTAAATCAAGAGATACCATCAAACTTATATAAGGCTGTTGCTGAGATATTTAGCTTTTTGTATAAGATGACAAATAAGTCTTGATGATTTAAACAAAAATGATATAATCCAGCACCCAAACCACTTTAAGTAAAGGAGATATTATGAAATTTTATTATTCATGTGCAAAAAAATTACACAATGTTGACCTTGCTATGCTTTTTATAAGACTTGGTCTTGCTGGCACTATTATTTTACATGGTATTGCAAAAATCATTCATGGCATTAGTAAAATACAAGGTTCGTTAGTTGGTCTTGGTTTTCCTGAATTTATAGCAAATGGTTTTGCTTATTTTGTTTATGTTGGTGAAATTCTAGCTCCAATCATGCTTATATTAGGTATATTTAGTAGATTAGCAGGTGTTTTTATATTAGGAACTTCTTTATTTATATTCCTTGTAAAAGGTGTCGCTATACTTGGACTTGATGCGCATACTGGTGGTTTAGTTTATGCAGAAGCATATTTTTATTTAATTACTTCACTTGCAATAATATTTGCCGGAAGCGGTAAATACGCTCTTAGAAAAGACTAAGAGATATTATTAAAAGCAATTTTATATTGCTCTTTTTTATTTTTATTGTTTTAAATTTTGAAAGTGGTTTGTTGGTATTGTTTGAATAAATTTTAAGCATTTTTCAATGCTTAAAATTTATTTTTTACCTCATTTTAGATTATCTGGTATTTATTTTACACTTGCTAGTTTTCTTCTCATATAAGCTATTTTGCTTTGTAAAGGTAAGTGTTTTGGACAGTTATCTTCACAAGCAAGCAAGCTCATACAACCAAAGACTCCATCATCGTCGCCTATAAGCTCATAAAAGTCTTCATCTGTTCTTTTGTCAAGCGCATCAATTTTAAATCTAGCTACTCTATTTAATCCAACAGCACCTATAAAATCTTTTCTCATAATAGCGGTTCCACAAGCAGCAACGCAAATACCGCATTCTATACATCTATCAAGCTCAAATACTTCTTGTGCTACTTCTGGCTCAACCTTTTCTTCAAGTTTTGATATATCTGTTTTGTGATCTGTGTGTATCCAACTCTCAACCCTTTTACTCATAGCATTCATCCAATTTCCAGTATCAACGCTTAAATCTTTAATGAGTCTAAATACAGGAAGTGGCATAAGCTCTATAACACCACTTTCAAAATCTTTTGTAAGTGTTCTACATGCTAAACTAGGCTTTCCGTTTATTAGCATTCCACAGCTACCACAAATTCCCGCACGACACACAAAATCAAAGCTTAGATCCGGGTCGTGTCTTTCTCTTATATAGTTTAATGCTATAAAAATAGTCATTCCAGGCGTTTCTTCTAGCTCATAGGTTGCAAAATATGGTTTTGAAATTTTGCTTAATGGGTTATATTTAAATGCTTTAATTGTTATTTTTCTACTCATATCCTATACCTGCTCTTTCATTTGGTGCTTTATATTTTGGTTGTAATTCATAATGCATAAGTGCTTCTTGTATCTCTTGTCTGCTTTTGCCTTCAGCTTGCATTTTTGAACGAATTTCATCAACTTGAGCTTGTCTTATGGCACTATCAGGGTGTTCTATTATGTTTCCTTTTGCACCATATCCTCTAAATGCTGGAGGCATTTCCATTTTCATAATATCAAGTTTTTCATATTCTACCGTAGGCATTGTATCGCCTTCTTTCCAGCTTGTAAGAGTTCTACTTAACCAATTTAAATCATCTCTTTTTGTGTAGTCTTCTCTATAGTGTGCTCCACGACTTTCTGTTCTTAAAAGAGCGCCGTAAGCTATACAAAGAGCTAGCTTTAGCATTTTTGGAACTCTGTATGCCTCTTCAAGTTCAGGATTGCCGAATAAATTTTTATTACTTACTTTTACATCAAGTGAGTGTTTGTATAATTCTTCAAGCTCTTTTACTGCCTTTTCAAGTCCTTCGCCCGTTCTAAATATCGCAACATGCTCCCACATTATATCTTTCATCTTGTTTTTAATCTCAAAAACATTGAAATGACCATCTTTTTTTATTAGATTTTGCATATAGTCTATTTGATCTTGGACAAATTTATTTATGTTTTGTGTTTTTATCTCTATTTCGTGAGTATTGCAGTAATCAGCAAAATAATCACCAACAATCATACCGGCAACAACTGTTTCAGAAACAGAATTTCCTCCAAGTCTATTAAATCCATGCATATCCCAACAAGCAGCTTCTCCCGCACTAAATAGACCTTGAAGTGTTGGACTTTCTCCTTTTGCATTTGTTTTAATTCCGCCCATTGAATAATGTTGCATAGGTAAAATAGGAGCCCAACCTTTAGGACCTTCATCTGCCGGATCTATACCATTAAAAATTTGGCAAATTTCTTGAACATCACGTAAATTTTTCTCTATATGTTCGCGACCAAGTATACTTATATCAAGCCAAACATGATCCCCATAAGCACTTTTTACACCTTTGCCTTTTCTTATGTGTTCCATAATTCTACGACTTACAACATCACGGCTAGCAAGTTCTTTCTTTTCTGGTTCGTAATCAGGCATAAATCTATATCCATCAACATCACGCAATATTCCACCATCCCCACGGCATCCCTCTGTTAGCAAAATTCCACTTGGAACTATAGGTGTTGGGTGAAACTGCACAGCTTCCATATTTCCTAGTCTTGCTACTCCTGTTTCAAGAGCTATTGCTGCACCTATACCCTCACAAACAACAGCATTTGTGGTATGTTTATAGACTCTTCCATATCCACCGGTTGCTATAAGTGTTCCTTTTGATACATAAGCGGTTATATCTCCAGTTATTAAATCGCGAACTATAGCACCATAGCAACGGTTGTTCTCATGAATTAAAGCTATAGCCTCTTTTCTGTCTTCAATTACAACATTGTGCTTTAATGCTTCGTTTGCAACAGCAAATAGCATTGTGTGTCCTGTTGCATCAGCTGTATAACAGGTTCTCCATTTTTTTGTTCCACCAAAATCCCTAGAGTGTATAAGACCATGCACCTCTTCTTTTTCAACTATTGTTGTTTTTTGTGCGTTTATAATTGCACTTCTTTCACCTTTTTTTATTCTTGTCCATGGAACACCCCAAGCCGCTAATTCGCGAATAGCTTTTGGTGCAGTTTGGCAAAACATTCTAGCAACATCTTGGTCGCACCCCCAATCGCTTCCTTTTACGGTATCTGCAAAGTGAACATCTTCGTTATCACCCTCACTCATTTTTGAGTTTCCTAGGCTTGCTTGCATACCACCTTGCGCAGCGGCAGAGTGTGATCGTTTAACCGGAATAAGACTTAACACGATAGTGCTAAGACCTTTTTCTCCAGCCGCAACAGCAGCTCTAAGCCCAGCAAGTCCACCACCAATAACTAGCGCATCACAATATTTTACATTCATTTTTATAAGCTCCTATTCCCAATTAATGGCCAAGGCCAATCCATATAAAATCAGCTATTAATGCTATTGTTGCAAGTACACCAAAAACAGCAAAAATTATTGTTCTAGCTTTATTTCTTTTTTCTAGCATCTCTTGTCTGTTAGCACCATCAATGCTTATCCATTTTACATATAACCTGTACATGCCAATGCTTGCATGAACAACCATAAAAATAAGAAGTGCAAGATAGAAAAATTCCAATGTTTCAAAATTTGTAGCAGATGTTTCAGCTGTTATTTTGGTTGGATTAAACATAATATCAACAAGATGAGCGCTTGCTGTAAAAAATAGAACAAATCCTGTTAAAAATTGAAACCACCATAGTGTAGTATCAAAATGTTTTATGCGATTTTTATGGCCTACAAACATTATATATTGTTTGAAGTTAGCTGGAAACTTTCTCATTGCTAAAAATGCATGAACCATAAAAACAACAAATATAAAAGCAGCGATTAAATTTGTTATTATTGGCAATCCGCCTTCAAATAAAAAACTAGCTTCTGCAAACTCTACAACTGCATTAAATGCATCTTTGCCAAAGATTATCGTAGATGTGAAAACCATATGGCATAGTATAAAACAGGCTAGAACCAACCCCGTTATACTTTGCAATCTATCCCAGCTGGCAGTGCAACGACTTTTTTTGCAGTCTGAGCGAACACCTAAAAAACCCTCAATAAGCCCAGTCATGAATACTCCTTACTTTGAAATTATATTAATAAAATCTTAATTAATATAATTAAATAAAATTAATAATTTTGTAATTATATAAAAAAAATACTTTAGCTAAATTTAAATTGTTTTTTTAAATAAAAGTGTGTAAAGCAACCTATAAAAATCATTGCTAAAGATAACAAATGACCCATAGATAAATTTAAAAATATAAAGCCTAGATTATAATCAGGTTCCCTAAAAAACTCTGATACAAACCTAGCAATGGCATATAAAATAGCATATAATGCAATAAGCTCTCCATTAAATTTCTTAAATTTCCTATAAAAAAATAAAATAATAAAAACTATTAAGCCTTCAAGCACAGCTTCATAAAGCTGAGAAGGGTGTCTCATAATACCACCTACCTTTATTGCCCAAGCTACATCAGTGGCTCTTCCAAACAACTCTTGATTTAAAAAATTTCCTATACGACCAAAAAAGTATCCAAGTGGTATTGATATAGCACACAAATCCAAAAATATTAAGCTATTTTGTTTGTATTTTTTGCAGTATGCAAATGTAGCCAACAAAAACCCAACAACAGCTCCATGATAACTCATGCCACGAATTCCAACAAAAACTCCATCATAAAAAGGATTAAAAATTTGCCAAGGGTGGGTTATATACCATAATGTATTATCAGAATAAATAAGTATGTAACCAATTCTAGCGCCAAGAATAACTCCAATTTCAACCCAAAAAAAATAATTATCAAGCATGGAGTTGCTTATGGGTATTTTGTCTTTTTTAACAAAATACTTAGCCATTCTTAATGCTACTAATAGCGCTAAAACATACATTATTCCATACCAATGGACATTTATTCCAAAAATACTAAATGCTACGGGATTAAAGTGAGTGTAAATTTCATTCCAAAAAGTCATATAAAATCTTTCATGTTGTAATATGCAAGCTAAGATTTTACAATATAAAACTTATTGTTTTGATAAAATTTGTATAAAATTATATCTTTAAAATTAGTTTATACTGTCTTTTGCGTATATTGGTAACGCTAAAAATTCAAAGTCGTTTGTTTGTATTGTTTTTAGAAAATTATACAAATTTAAAAACTCTTGCATTGTTAGGTCTATCTCCCACTTAGCACCTTTTTCGTTAAAATCTTTTTTGATATCAAAAATATTGTTTGTCTGAAAATAGTGTTCAAATCTTGAAATAAGTGAGAAATTTGTAAAAAATACAACAACCTCTTTTTGTATAAAATCAATTAAATTTGCCTCATTTATAGCTAAATTTGTAGCTGTTGAATAAGCCCTTACAAGACCGCCTGTTCCAAGTTTTATTCCGCCAAAATATCTTACTATAAATATTGCTGAGTTTATTAGGCTTGCACCCCTTAATGCATTAAGTGCCGGTGGACCACTTGTTCCTTTTGGTTCTCCATCATCGCTTTGGTTTTCAATAATTTGCCCGTATTTATTTATAACTCTATAAGCCCATACTATATGCACGGCTTTTGGGTGTTCTTGTTTTAGCGATTCGTGTAGCGTTTTGAAATTTTCAAAAGGTGTTAAAAAAGCTAAAAAGTTAGATTTTTTTATATCTATTTGGGCTTTAAATGTGTCGTTTGTTGTTTTTAGCATAGTTAAAATAAGGTGGACAGAACCCACCTATTTATTAATTTTTTCTTGTTTTAGCATCAGGAGTGAATAGTTGTTTGTTTAACAATTTAAAATCGCCAACAAATTTTTGACCCTCGTCGCTAATTATCCAGTTTATAAATTTATTTGCATTTTCTATATCTGCATTTTTGCAGTGTTTTGGATTTACAGCTATGATTGAGTATAGATTTTTAAGACTTTCATCACCTTCATTTACTATAACCAAATCAGGATTTCCTTTAGCATTTGCTTCATATTTTATATATGTTCCTCTGTCAGTAAAGCTGGCACCTTTTTGTTCCTCTGCAGCTTTTATTGTAGCTAGCATTCCTTGACCTGTTTGGCGATACCAAGCTTCGTTTTCAGGAATACCGTTTGTTATTTTTTTCCAAATTCCTTTTTCTTTATTATCTGTTCCTGATTTATCGCCTCTTGAAAAGAACGGAATTTTTTCTTTGTTTATTACTTCAAATGCATCTTTTAAATCTTTGCCTTTAAATTTATCAGCAATGCTTTTATCAGCTATCAAAACAAAATCATTATACATAACAGCTTTTCTCTCAACCCCATAGCCATTATTTATAAAGTCCATTTCTACTTTTGGAGAGTGAACAAAAAGTATATCAACATCGCAGTTTTCTCCCATTTTCAAAGCAGCACCAGTTCCAACTGCGGTCCATTTTAAATCAACTCCGGTTTTTGCCTTATAGACAGGATATATAGCGTCTAAAAGCCCTGTGTTGTCAGTGCTTGTTGTTGTAGCCATGTTTAAATCAGAATCAGCTCCAAAAAGCGCACAAACTGCTATAAGTGATGATATAAATATTTTTTTCATAAATTACCTTTCTTGTGAAATTTTATTTTATATATGCTATCATAGCATAAATTATATAAATTTAGGAATTGTTAAGTTGGAATTTATTATAGATGGTACTTTTACGGCCTTTAAGCTGCTTATAAACTTAGATGTTGAGACATATTCTGCTGTCAAAGCTACACTTTACACATCTAGCATATCAATCATTCTTGCTTTAATTATAGGTCTTCCTATTGGCTTTATATTGGGTTTTTATAATTTTTTTGGAGCTAAAGTTTTAAAATTTATAAGTGATACTATGCTTGCTATGCCGACTGTTGCAATAGGCCTTATAATATATGCTTTTATCACTAGAAATGGTCCTTTTGGAGAGTTTGGATTATTGTTTACATTAAAGGCTATAGTTATTGGACAATTAGTTTTAGCTTTGCCAATCATTATATCTTTGAGTTCTAGTATTATTGAAAATATGGATGAAAAGCACTATTTTACTATAATGTCTTACAGACTTAGTAATCCAAAGCTTGTTATGGTCGTTATTTATGAGTTAAGATATTCTTTGATGGTTGTTGTAGCTAATGCCTATGGTAGGATTGTTGCTGAGGTTGGTGTTGCAATGCTTATTGGTGGAAATATAAAATATTTTACAAGAACGATAACAACAGCTATTTCACTTGAAACAAACAAGGGTCAATTTGAAAGAGGCATAGCTTTGGCTATTGTTTTGATATCTATAGCCTTTTTGGTAAATTTATCTATTCATTTTTTAAAAAGGCTTGATAAGTGATTGAGATATCAAATTTAAAAGTAGATTATGGTAATTTTCGTGCTATTGATATAGAAAAATTAAACATAAATACAAATTCAAATACTGCACTTTTAGGCTTTAATGGTAGTGGGAAAAGCACACTTTTAAAAGCTATCGCACATCTTATAAAACCAACAAGTGGGAGTATTAAAATTTGGGGCAAAGATAGACTTAGTTTGGATGAGTTAAAAGATATTTCTATACTTTTGCCAGAGCCTATGCTTTTAAAAAGAAATGTTATAGACAACTTTAAATTTGCTCTAAAATCAAGAGGGAATTTGGATAAATTTGATAAATATGTATACGAAGCTTTAGAACTTGTTGGACTTGATGATAGTTTGTTGCAAAAACAACATTATGAGTTAAGTTCAGGACAAAACAAGCGCATAGCTTTTGCCTTGATTATCTGCTTAAGAGCTAAGTTAAACTTACTTGATGAACCTACAAATGCTGTTGATTTAAGCACAGCTAAACAATTTGCCAAAGCTATACAGTTTATGAAAGATCAATATAAAAGCGGATTTATCATAGCTTCTCATGATGAAAAATGGTTAAGTGCTATTAGTGATCAGAGCTTTTTTTTGCATGAGGGTAGGGTGAGTGAATTTGAACTTAAAAATATATTTAATGCTTCAAATGGTATTATTGATTTTGGAAATTTTAAAATCGATTTGCCAAAAGAGTTTAAAAATAGTAAAAAAATAGCAATAAACCAAAATCTCATAAATCTAAGTTTTACAAAATCAGATGATAATATAAAAGGTGTCTTGCACTCTGTTTCTTTGATATACAAAAACGATATTTTGCTTAAAATAAAAGCCGGTGATTTTTTGATAAAATGCGTTGTTAAAAATGCTAAAATAGGTGAATACACAACAGGAAAAGAGATATTTTTTTCAGTAAATGAGAAAGCATTTTTAAGTTTGGAATGATAAAATAACACAATTAAAATTTTAGTTTTAGGAAATCAAAATGATACAAACTTGTCTTTTTCCGGCAGCTGGTTATGGAACTAGGTTTTTGCCAGCAACAAAATCTTTACCCAAGGAAATGTTACCTATTTTAACAAAGCCATTGATTCATTATGGTGTTGACGAGGCTTTAGAAGCTGGAATGGACAATATGGCTTTTGTTGTTGGTCGTGGCAAAAGAGCTTTGGAGGATTATTTTGATATAAGTTATGAGCTTGAACATCAAATAGCTGGAACAAGCAAAGAGCCACTTTTAGATGATATAAGAAAGCTTATGCAAAGTGCAACATTTTGTTTTACTAGACAAAATGAGATGAAAGGGCTTGGAGACGCTATCTATACTGGAAAATCACTAGTAAAAGATGAGGCTTTTGGTGTTGTTTTAGCTGATGATTTGTGTATCAATGAAGATGGCGAAGGTGTTTTGTCTCAAATGATAAAAATTTATGAAAGATATCGTTGTTCTGTTGTTGCTGTGATGGAGGTTCCAAAAGAACGCACAAAAAGCTATGGTGTGGTGTCTGGAAGAGCTATTGAGGATGGTCTTTTGATGGTTGATGATATGGTAGAAAAACCAGACCCAAAAGAAGCACCTAGTAATCTAGCTATAATTGGAAGATATATTTTAACTCCTGATATTTTTAATATATTAGAAAAAACACAACCAGGCAAAAACGGAGAAATCCAAATCACAGATGCCTTAAAAATGCAGGCTAAAAGAGGTATGGTTTTGGCTTATAAATTTAAGGGTCGTAGGTTTGATTGTGGAAGTTTAGATGGCTTTGTGGAAGCAACAAATTATTTTTATAAGTTAAAAAATGATTAAAAATAGTTTTTATTTTAATTTTGATGATGAAAATATAATAAATGAATATGCTAAGCGTGTAAATTTGGAACACGATAGTGGTGAAATAGGGTATTATCATCTTCCTGATTTGAACAAAAAAGAGCTTGATAAAATTTTAGAATACGAAAAAAATCTAAAAGGCATAAAAAATATTGTGCTAGTTGGTATTGGTGGTAGTTCTTTGGGTGTCAAGGCTTTAAAAATGGCTATGGCTCAAAAACAGCACACAAGAGAGCTTTTTTTTATAGATAATGTAGACCCTAGCGTTTTTGAAATGGTAAATAAGCATATAAATTTTGAAGAGAGTTTGTTTATAATAAGCTCAAAATCAGGCAATACAATAGAAACTATAAGTATATTTAAATGTCTTATTGATATTTACAAACCAGCTGATTTAAGTAGAAATTTTTTGATAATAACAGATGAAAATACAACCTTAGAGCAATATGCAAAAGAAAATAATATAAATTTTTTCAATATTCCTAAAAATGTTGGTGGTAGGTTTAGTGTTTTGAGTGTTATAGGGCTTGTGCCTTTGGCTTTTTGTGGATATGATATATCACTTTTACTTGATGGTGCTATGTATTGCAAAAAACAATACATAGATGAAAATGATAATTCTATCATCTCGAAAGCTTATCACTATGCAACTCACAGAAATGCTGATATAAATGTCGTTTTTAGTTATTCTAGTTTGCTTGATGGATTTAATGACTGGTATGTTCAGCTTTGGGCTGAAAGTCTTGGTAAAAAAAATGGATATAAGCGCATAGGCCGCACACCTGTTGGGCTTATAGGTAGCAAAGACCAACATAGTTTTTTACAGCTTATTATGGATGGTGTTAAAGATAAAACAATAACTTTTATCAAGGTAAAAAACACCAACTCTGTAAAAATTCCATCTTTAAATATTTCTCACTTTAAAGACTGTGATTTTGTTGATGGTTTACAGCTTGGTGAGCTTATAAATTTTCAGTGCGATTCTACCAAGATGGCATTGGTTCAAGAAGGACTTAGTGTTGATGTTATAGAACTTGACATGATTGATGAGTGGCATATGGGATACTTGGTTTATTATTATGAACTCTTAACATCAGCAACAGGAATTATGCTAGGTATTGATACTTATAATCAACCAGGTGTTGAAATAGGTAAGAGAATACTTAAAAATATGCTTTTAAAATAAACAATGAATTAAATTTCGGCAAAAGATAAATTTGGTTATAAAAAGTCTTGTGATTTCAGGCTCGCTTGGTATTTAGGTTTGATATTTATCATGATATATTATTTTAAATTTCAAGTTTACTAGCTCTCTTAAACGCAGCTATAGAATTTGCAAGAGCAGTAGAACATGGTAGGAGGGTTTGTAGTTGTTGCTAATAAAGCAAGACAAGTAGCTAAAAAATACAAATCTTTATTAGAAATAGATACAACCATAAACTTAGTATTTCACATAAATGCTCGGATTGTAAATCAAGTATGGATTCAAAATACAAAATAGCATAAAGAAGTATTAAAATCGGTAAATGAGATAATAGATTAAATCAAAAAGATAAATTAAATAGCTATTTGATAGTGAGCTTGTGGTAAGCTTAAAGTTTAAATTTTGTTGTTTGGCTATGTCTTGCATTGATATAAATAATATCATTTTGAATCGCTTTTTAATTATCTTTAAAGGTCATTTTTGATATTTATAAGTAGATTTTAATACTGAGGTTATAATATCTGCTATCTTAAAATGTACGTGCTTTTGGTTTTTTAAAATCTAATTTTATTTATATAAAATCTATTATCGCTTTGTTTTGTGAATCTCTTTGTTTGTATATAAATTTTCAAGACCAAGCTAATAATTAATTGTAATACAATAAATTTTACTATCTTTTAACTTTTAATGAATTTGACATAATTTCGTATAATATTTCCATAATATTTATAAAGGGTTTGTCTATTTTAATTTATAATAAAATTGGCTTTGTGAATTGGTATCAAAATAATTAGCCTTATTATGGGCTAATTATTATTTGTATAAAACTTTATCTTTTACTTTTTTCTTGAACCTGTTTTATAAAGTATTTTGCATTTTCAACAGGCACATCAGGTAGTATCCCATGCCCTAGGTTAAATATATGGTGTTTATTTTGCATTACATTTAAAATTTTATCTATACCTTCATCTATGGCTTGTTTTGAGTATAGTCTTGTAGGCTCCATATTTCCTTGCAATACATATTTATGTCCTAATTTTTCTTTTGCAAGTTCTATCGGAGTACTCCAATCAACACCAAAAACATCAAAATTTCCATCTATCTTATCAAGATAGCCACTTATTCCTTTTGGAAATACTATAATAGGTATATGTGGAAATTCAGATTTTATAGCATCTACTATTTTTATTATATAATTCCAACTAAATTCAAAAAATGCACTTTCCTCAAGAGCTGAAGCCCAGCTGTCAAAAATTTGTATAGCGTTGACACCTGATTTTATTTGGGTTTTAGTATAACCTATCAAAGCATTTGTCGTTTTTTCTAAAATTTTATGCATTAGTTCAGGATTTTGATAAAGCATTTTTTTACTTATAGCATATGTCTTACTTCCTTGACCTTCTGTCATATATGTAGCCAAAGTCCATGGAGCACCTAAAAATCCAATCAAAGCCTTATTTTTATCTAACTTTTCTCTTGTTAGTTTTATTGTATCATATACATAAGATAAATTTTTTACAGCTTTTTCTTCATCTAGTGCTTGTAGGTCTTGTATATTTTTTATAGGGGATTTAAATATAGGACCTTCGCCTTTAACAAACTCAAGCTCCATGCCCATTTCAAGAGGAACAACTAGTATATCACTAAATAATATTGCGGCATCAACTCCTAAAATATCAATAGGCTGTAGCGTTACTTCACTTGCTTTTTTATAATCTTTGCAAAGCGATAAAAAATCACCAGCTTGTTTTCTAACTTGCATGTATTCAGGTAAATATCTCCCAGCTTGACGCATCATCCAAACCGGTGTGTAAGGTGTGTCTTTTTTAAGACATGCATCTACAAAAATCATAACTTTCCTTTTGGTTTATTTATAATGATTATACAAAAAATATAAAAAAACAATCTTTAATAATAAGTTTTTGTATTAAAACACAATATGTATTGTGGTGAATATTGTTGAAATTTATTAGTTTGTGATAGTTTAAAATAGATAAGTTATGGTGATACAAAAAATGTTATTCAAATATAAAAAAATCAACCCTTGTTAAAAATTATTTTGATTTTTTCTTTTTTGATTTTTTGGATTGATTTACTTTGTCTAGTTTTATATAACCTAGCTCTAGTAATTTATTGTAAATTCTAGATACCTTTGGTCCAGCTGCTGAACCACCGTGTCCACCGTGTTCTATTATCATTGTAATAACATATTGTGGGTCTTCATAAGGTGCATATGTGGTAAGCCAAGCATGAGATCTTTTTAGATATTCCATATCTTCTTCTCTTGCACGTTTTTTTTCTGTTTGTGATATTCCTATTACCTGAGCTGTTCCCGTTTTTGCAGCTACTGTTACATTTGATTCTGTGAAGTATCGTCTTGCTGTTCCTTTTGGATGGTTTGCTACTTCATACATAGCGTGTCTTATTGTTGGAAGCTGTGCCTTTTCAAATTTTGTAAATATATTATCTTTTGGGGTAAAATCTGAAATTTCGTTGTCTATACTTTGTAAAAAGTGAGGAACTATATTTAGTCCTGTGGCTAACATAGCCGTGTGTCTTGCGACTTGCATAGGGGTTGTTAAGAAATTTCCTTGACCTATTGATGTGATGAGAGTTTCACCTTGAAACCAAGATTTTCCGTATTTTCTCATTTTCCATTCCCTGCTAGGAACTGTTCCTAAAAACTCATTTGGTAAATCAACGCCAGTTTTTGTTCCAAAGCCGAGCCTCTCTATAACCGGAGCTATTGCATCTATGCCTATTTTTTGACTGCTTTTATAAAAATAATCATCACAACTTTCTCTAATAGCGCTAGTTAGATTCATAAATCCATGTCCATAAATATTCCAACATCTAAATTTTCTACCACCAAGTTCATAAGAGCCATTGCAAGTATAACCTTCATTTTTACTTATTCCGGCATCTAAAAATGCCATACCCATAGCCATTTTTACAACAGAGCCAGGAGGATAAAGACCATTTACCATTTTGTTTGTAAATGGGTGATCTAAGTCTTTGATGAGTTTATCCCATTCATTTTGTGTTATTCCTGTAACAAATGGATTGAGGTTGTATTCGGGGAAACTTCCAGCAGCTACTATAGCACCATCTTTTAGACTCATTACAACCACGCTACCGGCATCTTTCCCAAAAACATTAGATACAAATTGTTGAAGCTCTAAGTCTATGCTTAGTCTTATATTTTTGCTACTAGGCGGAGTATAATTTATCTGCTCTAGTTCTTCATTTAAGGCATTGATTTTTACTTTCCTACTGCCTTCTTGTCCTTGCAAGATATTATTATAATATCTTTCTATACCACTTCTTCCTGTGTGATTTGTTAGTTTTGCTAATGGATTATTATTCATATCTTGTTGATTTGCACGACCAACATAACCTATTATATGAGATGCTAAATCATTATAAGGGTAATGTCTCTTTGAAGCAGGTTTTATTTCTAAATTTTCATGTAAAGATAGTTTGGCTATATGTGGTATAAATTTATCATAGTCTATAAATTCAATAACATTTATAAAATCTTGATTATATGCAGAATCATTTTTTTTGTATTCTTTTTGTATTTTTGTTGCATTTAAATCATCAAAAGTTGATGTTAAAAAAATAATTTCTCTATCTAATACATCTGGCTCTTTTGTGAGATGAGGCTTGATTGCCACTGAAAAACCAAGTCTATTTACTGCTAAAGGTCTATCTTTTGAATCAAATATCAGACCTCTTACCGGAGCTATATATTGTGTTTTAATGGCATTTTGTTCAGCTATTTCTTCATAATATGCATTTGAATTAACACTTAAATGATATATTCTTGTAAGCAGTATAAGCCAAAAAATTATGATAATTGCAAAAACTATCCGCATTCTCATACTATACGCTCTCTAAAAAGTATTATTGCTACAAAAGACTCTATAACTATATAAATAATATATTCTATGTCTAAATATAAAAAATCGTTATTTTGAATATAGTTTATAGCATTATTTACTAGATATGTGCCTATATATCCACTTGTTACAAATATAATAAGTATTAAATTTCTATATTTCATTGTAGAAAATAGCCAATCCACTATAAAATAGAAAAAAATAAAAAATGCAATTATTGTTGAAAAAATATAAAACCCATGAACCTGTTCAGCAAAAAGTAAAAAAGCTATACTTAAATACCATCCAAAGCCAAATTCTATATATGTTCTTTGCTGTTTTCTTGCATATTCTATAACCATGTATGTGAAAAAAATTCCAAATAAAGGTGGTAGATAAACCAATATAGTCGTTAGCATTTCATATGCAAATAACAACAAAATACCAAAAAAATTTCCTATATGTTGTAAGTCCGTGTTATTTTTTTGCATTTTTATATAAATTTATTCGCTGCCAAGTGCTTTTTTTATTATTGTGTTTAATGCTCTTTCTATCCCGTTTTTATTTAGGGTTGATACTAAAATTCCATCTGGATCGTTTTTTAATACCGCACTTTTAAGGCTTTGGTTTAATTTATCTGATTTTGTGTATAAATTTAAAAGTTTTTGATCAGGTCTTAAAAAACTTGTTATGTAGTCATTTACGTTTTTATCTATTTCAAGATCAAAATGTCTAGAGTCTATCAAATGCACAAAAAGCCTTATGGTTTCCCTTAGTTTTAAAAACTCATCTAAGTTTTTTTTCCATTCGTTGTGGGTTGATTTGGCTACTCTCGCATATCCAAAACCTGGTAAATCAACGAAAATTACATTAAATTTTTCTCCTTTTTCATCATCAAGCAAGCAAATTTCAAAAAAGTTTATGAGTTGCGTTTTTCCTGGTGTAGATGAACTTTTTGCTAAAGAGTTATGTTTTGTTAGTGAATTTATAAGGCTTGATTTGCCAACATTAGATCGACCTAAAAAGACAATTTCGCTTGAATTAAATACAGGTGCTTCTTTTATACTAGGTGATGAGGTTATGAAATTTGCTGAAACTATTTTTATCACTTTTTATCTTCTTTTACTTGAAATATAAATTTAACTGGCTGTTGTTCTGAACTTACTACATTGTAAACACCAGTTTTTTGATTTACTATTATTTGTTGTCCATATACATTTTTGTCTGTTTGGATTTCTCTTAGATGTGCTTTGCCTGCAATTGTGTAAATTTCTTGTTGAGGCTCATAAGTTAGTAAATTTCCATTACCTTCATATGTTTTATCGTGTATCATTACTTTAAAGTAAACATTGTTTGTCGCTGTGTATTTTATTGGTTGTCTTGCATTGTTAAAATTTACAACAACTTTTTCAGCTTTTAGCTCATCATAATTACCTTTTTTTATCTTTACGTTTCCAAAAAATTCACTAATTTGTTTTTTCTCGTCAGCAAAAAAACTATCAGAAGTTATCTCTATTTGCTGAGCCTTTAATGCTGAAATTGCTAGAAAAAATATAATTATTAATTTTGATTTATCCATATTTTGACACCTTTTGCTTTTGTTATTTTGTTATTTAAATCATATATTATATTTGTTCCTGTTATGTTATTTTCATTTTTTGTGATTACAAAGTCAGTATTGGACATAAGTGTTTTATCTTTTTTATGATAAATTGCTTCTTGTGATTTAAATGTTAAACTTTGATTATTTTCATAATTTACGTTTTGTCTCAATTTTATCTCTTCGCCTTTTATTATTGCCTTATCGGCTTTTAAGAAATTATTTAGATTAGAGTTTATAAAATTTGCTCTAAAATGTACTAGCTCATCGTTAGCTTTGTATCTGTTAATCTCTTTTGCTTCATATTTTGCTGATATTTTTTCATTATCAATTTCATAGTCGACAACATCATTTATCTGTATATTTGATATACTAAAATCGGTTGCAAAGTTTTCAGCCATATATGGATTTGAAGATGCTAAAAAAACCATAGAAATACTAAAAATTGTAACTATTATGTAAAATATTTTTATAACCAATTTTTAGACCACTCATCGTATAAATTTTCTTTTTTTATAATTATTTCTATCATTTCTCTAATGGCACCTTTGCCACCTTTGTTTTTTAATTTTGTTTTTACTTTTAGCTCCGGTATTGCATTTTTTGGCTTAAAACTCCATTTTACACTGTTTAAAAGCTGAAAATCATTATAGTCATCTCCAATAGCAGCTGCATTTTTTAATTCAAGTCCTTCAAAATTTAGAATTTCAATTGCTGTTTGGAGTTTGTCTTTAACGCCTTGATACACATGTGTTATTTTTAAATCCTCAGCTCTACGTTCTACTATTTCTGATTTTCTCCCAGTTATTATAGCTATTTTTTTACCAAGTTTTAGCCATCCTTCTATTGCATAACCATCTTTAACATTGAAGCTTTTAAATAATTCACCGTTTGAACTGTAATTTATGCTACCATCAGTTAAGCAACCATCTACATCTAAAAAAATTATCTCTATCATGAAATTCCCTTTGCGCTAGAAATATTAATTATTACTATAATTAAAAAAGATTATTTCTAATTCCTAATCCCTTAGTATATAAGCACCATTAAAGTGACCACTTTTTGCAAAATCTCTAGCCTCATCTTCACTTTTAAATCCTGTTAAAAACACTCTGTACATTTTAAGGTTGTCTATTATATATGTTTTTATTATGGATTTGTAACCTAATATTTGTTTGTGTTGATTTTGATAAATTATTGCACCATTTTTGTTTCTAAAAGCACCTATTTGAACCATAAAATTCCCACCAACTATGCTTTGGCTTTGATTGCTTGGATAATTTTTTTGTTCTGAAAAGTTTTGACCTGCAAAGCCAACTATATCTAAAATGACAGGTGCTGTGCCTGTTGAAATCATAGATATTTTTTCAGCAGCAGCTTTTGAAAGATCTATTATTCTGTTTGATACAAATGGACCTCTATCGTTTATTCTTACTGTTATATTTTTGCCATTATTTAAATTTGTAACTTTAACGATTGTGTTCATTGGTAAAGTTTTATGAGCGGCTGTTAGGTTATACATATTAAATATTTCGCCATTTGATGTTTTTTTTCCATGAAAATTTGGGCCATACCAACTGGCTATTCCTCTTTGCGTATCTCCTACTTTTACTACTGTGGGATAATATGTTTTACCATTTATTGTATATGGTCTCATTGTTGCTTTTTGAATACTTTTTGAATTATTTATTTGTGTATTAGTTGGCCCAATTGGATAGTATGAATTGGTATAAAAACAGCCATTTAATAAAAAAAGTATAGCTATAAATGATATTTTTTTAAGGAATGACAATAGATGCCCCTGTTGTTAGTATATCAGAACTAGCAAAAGCATTTGCCTCTTTTATGTCTTTTATGTTTACATTAAATTTCTTAGATAATATTTCCAAGGTGTCACCTTTTCTTACTATATAGTTTTGAAATTTATTTTTATCAGATCTTGGTATTATTATTTTTTGATTTATCGCTATTTTACTTGTTGTTAGATCGTTATATTCTTTTATTGCTTTGTGGCTTACTCCTGAGCTTTTTGATATGCCGATTAATGTATCACCTTTTTTTACTGTATATGTATAAAATCTATTATTGTATTTTATTGGTTTGAAATTTTGATTAAAAATATCTTTTTTGTTTTCAGGTATATACACATAGTAATTTTTGGCATTTGGAGGAGTAAATGCAAAGTTTAGATGTGTATTATCATCTCTTATTTTCTTAACACCAACACCTATACTCTCTCCAATTTTTTTTAAAGAAGTGCCTCCTGGAATAGCTACTCTTATTAATTTTGCACCTTTTTTATTTAATAAATTAAAATCAGGAGATGAAGTGAAGTATTGATTTTGTTCTATAAAAGAAGCCCTTATTATCTTCATTATAAAATTTCTAGTTTCTTTTGGGAGATATCTTTTTTTAGGATCCAATAAAGTTTCTAAATCATCAGTATTTGCTTGTCTTATAGCCTTTCTTAATTTTCCTTCGCCGCAATTGTATGCTAATATCGCTAAATACCATTTTCCAAATCTATTTTTTAGACCTTTAAGATACTCCGATGCTGCTTTTGTAGCTTTTACGGGATCTCTTCTTTCATCAACATATTTGTCTATTTTAAGTCCATGAACCTTAGCTGTTGTTGACATAAATTGCCATATTCCAGCTGCTTTTGCATTTGAAATAACCTTATTAGAAAAACCAGATTCTACCATTGCTAGATAAAAAAATATGTCAGGCATACTAGCTGCTTGTAAAGTATTTTTTATCGTTGGTATATATTTGTACCCACTTTTTAATTTTCTTGAAAAATCATCTACTTGATTTTTTGTAATACTTTCGGTCATATTTTTAAAATAGTTTGTATTTGCAAAATTGTAAGGTATATCTAATTGTTTTAAGATTTTTAATTGATTTTCTTGTGAAATATTTGCAAACAAATTTACATTGACAGCACTAATACATGCGAATACTAAAAGTATTTTAATTATTATATTTCTCATTTTTCTCCTTAGTTATTAAAAACTTTAAATAATCTTTTTGTGTTATCTAATACTATTTTTTTTATCTCACTTTCTTCTATTTGTAAAATTTCAGACATTTTTTTTGCAACTAAAGTTGTATATAAAGGTTCATTTCTTTCGCCTCTGTAAGGATGGGGTGTAAGATATGGCGAATCAGTCTCTATCAATAACCTGTCTGTTGGTATTTTTGGTAAAATTGAAACTAAATTTTTTGCATTCTTAAAAGTCAAAACCCCGCCTATCCCAAAATAAAAATTTCCTATTTTTGCTAACTCCAATAATAACGGAGAGGCATTATAACAATGTAAAATAGCTCCACTTGTAAGTTTTGAAGAATATTTTTTAAGTATATTAAAACTATCTTCATTTGCATCTCTTATATGTAGTATTAGAGGTTTTTTTAATTCAATTGCTATATTTATTTGTTCTATAAAAATTTCTTTTTGTTCCTCTTTTTCTTTTATTTTGGCATTTTCATCGTTAGGTAATCTGTAATAATCCAACCCGCATTCGCCAACGGCGATACATTTTTTGTGTTTTGCAAACTTCATAAGTCTTTTTTTATCAAAAGTGTCTTTGTGATAAGGATGAACACCTATCGCAAAAAAAACATCATCGTATTTTTCGCTAACACTTACGATTTTTTCCAAGTCATCGCCATCTGCGCCAGGTATCAAAAACCCTTTTATCTCATTTTTTCTAGCATTGCTAATTACTTGACTTAAATCACTATCATATTTTATATCATCAAGATGGCAATGTGTGTCTATTATCATAAATTAGCTATCTCCACTCTGTTTCTGCCATTGTCTTTTGCCCTATATAAGGCTTCATCTGCTAGCTCCATTAATTCTTCTAAAGTGTAGTTTTCGTTTCCGAATACCAATCCTATTGATGATGTTATTTTTATTGTTTTATCTTTAAAAGTTATCTGCTCATTTGCTATTTCGTTTCTTAATGTTACAAAAAATTTAACAGCATTTTCATTGCTTGTATTTTTTAAGACAACACAAAATTCTTCCCCGCCAAATCTAGCTACTATGTCATTACCTTTTGTCTTTCCAATAAGAATATTAGAAAAACATTTAAGTACTATGTCTCCAGAATCGTGTCCATATGTGTCATTAACATTTTTGAAAAAATCTATATCAAATAATGCTATTGCAAATTGTTCGTTTTGCTCATATGCGTGGATTGTATAGTTTAGCATATTGTCAAAAAAGTATCTTCTATTATAGGCACCAGTTAAAAAATCTTTATTTGCAAAATCTGCTATTTGTTGTATGTTTTCTATGGCTTCTATTGTATTATTTACTCTGCAAATTATCTCTTCTTTTTCAAAAGGTTTGGCTATAAAATCGTTTGCTCCATGCTTTAAAAACATTGAAGTTCCAACATTTGCATCAGGAGTTGTCATTGCTATAAAACCAACTTCATTTTTGTCTTTATTTTGTCTGATTTCATCCAGCAACTCGAGTCCGTTTTTAACAGGCATGTTATAATCTGATAAAATAAGTTTTACATCTGGATTTTGTTCAAAATAATTAATAGCTTCTTCACCGTGAGCTGCGGCAAAGACTTCAAATTGTAAACTTTTTAATATGTTTTTTATAGAGTTTCTAAGCGTCATAGAGTCTTCCGCTATTATAACTTTATATTTTCTATTTTTTATAAGGCGATTTATTGTTGAAAATATATAATTCACATCGTTTACATTGCTTTTATAAACATAATCAATTATGTTCTTTTGAAGAAATTCCTCTTTTGTTTTTGTATCAACACTTCCAGTTAGAACTATTACATTTAACCCTCTTGATAAAGCGTAGTCTACTATCTCTCCATTTGGAGCATCTGGTAAGTTTAGATCTAATATAGACAATAGATATTTATCTTTTTCATTCATAAACAACTGTGCTTCAGCAAAACTATATGCCACATCTATCTCTAAATTTTCAATTTCTTTTGCAATTTTTCTAGCTAATAATTTTGATAAAGTTTTATTGTCATCAACTAATAAAATTCTTTCCATGAGTTTTATGCCTTGTTTTTTATTTATGCAATATAAATTATATCATGAACATTTTATCAAAAAAATTTTTGATAAATCTTAAATTAAAAATTAATTATATTTTATTATTTCAAGAGTTCTTTGGCAAATTGTATAGCTTCATTGCTGATATGTTCGCCACTTATCATTCTCGCAAGTTCGTTTATTCTTTCTTGATTTGTTAGTTCTTTTATGGTTGATAAGTTATCTTTTTTTTCTATTAAAAAATGAGAATTTGCTTTTGAACTAAGTTGTGGCTGGTGTGATATGGCAAAAATTTGATAAAATTGTGATATTTGAACCAATACATTTGCTATGCTCATCGCCTCTTTTCCACTTAAATTTGCATCTATTTCATCAAGTATAATTACACCATTTCCGCTGTTTGTTATCTTGCTTTCGCTTGCTATTAATGCAAGTCGTAGTCTATTTATTTCACCTGAGCTTAGCTTTGATAAGCTTGTTTGGTTTAGGGTTAGTATAATAAGATCTTTTCCGAATTCGCTTATATTTGTAGGTTCTATTTTTAGTGTTATGTTTTGCATGTATAAATTATTTAGATATTCGTTTATGATGTTTTGAAGATTTGAAAGTAGAGATATTCTTTTATTTGTTATTTTTTCACAAATTTCATCTTGTTGTTCACTTATTTGGCTATATTGTGCTTGTAAATTCTTTTTTTCAAAGCTTATATTTTCGTATCTTTGTAATTCTTCTTCTTTCTTTCTTAATGTTACTATTGCTTCTTTTTCGCTTCCATATCTTTTGATTATAGAGTTTAAGTCTTCAATTCTATCTAATATTTCTTCCACGTTTATATCATCAAGTTCATCTATATTTAGCTCGTCTCTTGCTATTCTTAATGCATTCATTGCTTCTTCAAAAAAAGAGCTATCTATATCGCTTATGTTTAAGGCTTCTATAACACTATGTTCAAACTCAAAAATATTTTCAGCTTTATTCCAAGCTTGTTCTATTTTATCTTTTTTGCTTAACATTTTTTTTATTTGCATTAGCTCTTCAAATTCGCCATCTTTGGGATTTATGTTTTTTATTTTTTCTATTTCAAATCTTGCAAATTCTTTAAGCTCTTCTATCTGTTTTTCATCATTTTGTATTTTTTCTAGCTCATTTTTTATTTTTTTATAAGTTAAATTAATTTGTCTTAATTGTTTTAAATTTTCATTGTGTTCTTTGTCGTTTGCTAATGTATCTATGATATTTAAAAATCTTTCATTTTCAAATTCATTTATTTGTTTTGCTGATAGAAATTTTATATGTTCATTTGCTATGTTTGCAAGATTTTTTTTAGATATCGCTTGAGAGTTTATAAAATATCTTGTTGAGTTGTTTTTTGTCATTTTGAAGCTATTTATCTCTTCATTTTCTATACCAAATTCTTGCATTTCAAACTGATAGTTAACATCAGCTTCTATTACTTTTGCCTCGCTATCACTAAGACCAAAAGCACTCATTATAGCAGACATAAACACTGATTTTCCAGATCCGCTAACTCCTGTAAAAACACTAAGTCCTTTTTTAAACTTAACTTCTACTTCACTAAAGCTTAAATGATTTTTTATATAAATTCTTTCTATCATTGTTGTCCCCATCTGAGTTTTTCTTTTAAAACTTGAAAATAATCCCTTTGTATATGTCTTATTAGTCTTGCTCGTTTTTGACTCAATTTAACTTTAATACTATCATAATCTTTCATTTTGAATGTATCTTGCCCATCTATAACCAAGACTTCATCTTTATAAGCTTTAAATTCTACATAAAAATCTTTTGGTAATATAACCGGTCTTTGAGTTAGAGAGTGAGAACAAATAGGCGTTATTGCAAATACATCACTAAGTGGATATATTATTGAACCACCGGAACTCATATTGTATGCTGTTGAGCCAACAGGAGTTGTTGCTATAACTCCATCTCCAAAATAAGAATTAAAATATTCTCCATTTAAATAAGCATCAACCAAAGCATTTGATACAGGTTTTGCTCTCATTATAACAGCATCATTAAATGCTATTTTATGTATCTCTTCTTCTTGATTATTTTTTAGGATGACATCAAGCATAAAAGGCTCTTCTATCTGAAATTTGCCATTAAAAAACTCGCTAAAAAAATCCTCAGTTTGCTCCATAGTAATATCCGTTAAAAAGCCTAAATTTCCAGCATGTATACCAAGAACATATGGTGAAAAATCACAACATTTTCTGCACGTAGAAATAATAGTTCCATCTCCACCAAGAGATATTATAAAATCACTTTTTTTTGCGATAGCCTCTAATGTATACCCGGTTTGATTTAGCTTATTGGCTATACTTTCCTCTGGTAAAATTTCAACACCATATTTACTTAATATATTTTTTAATTTATTGAAATTTTGAGTAAAGTTTGAGGTTTTTTTTGCAACCAAGCCAACAAATTTTATGTTCTTATAATCAAGATTCATTATTTTTTCTTAAAAAATTTATAAAATTATCAATGCTCATAGGTTTTGCAACAATATATCCTTGCACTTCATCGCAATTTAATTTTTTTACTAATTCTAGTGTTTCCTTGTTTTCTAAACCTTTTGCAATTGTTTTTGCGCCTATTATTTTTCCAAATTCTATAATTGATTGGATTATTTCTTGCTCATCTTTGCTTATATGTATATTTGATATCAATTTATTTGCTATCTTTATATGACTAATCTTATATGTCCTAGTGTACAATAGCGATGAACATCCAGCTCCAAAATTATCTATACAGACATTTACACCAATACGTTGCAATCTTATAAATATATTTTCTAGTATATCTTTTGAATTCATCCATATAGATTCATCTAATTCAAGCATGATATATTTTGGATTTACTTCGTAATTTTTTAAATTTTCTTGGATTTTTTCTATGAATTCTAACAAATATATTTTATTAGAAAATATGTTTATACTTATTATTGGCGGTTTTATATTTAATAATTTAAAATCTTTTATGGTTGATGATATTTTTTGTATAACAAATTCAAAAAATTTATTAGCAATATCAGTTTTTTTTGCTATTTCTATAAAGCTATTTGCTTCTAAAAATCCAAGTTCTGGATTGTTCCATCTCAGTAGTGCTTCAGCTGAAACAATTTTATTTGTTTTTGCATCCAATACTGGTTGGAGATAAATTTCAAATTCTTTGTTAATTTGAGAGTTGTTTAATAAAATATCAATTTTAGAGTCATGTCGCAATAACCTGCTTATTTCTTCTGTATATATAAGAGGATTTAAAGAAGGCGCTTCTTTTGCAAAATTCATAGCTCTATCAGCATTTATTATTATTGATTTTGCATCTTTTTTGCTATTATAATCAGATATACCTATTCCAACTATGCAGTCTAATGCAAAATTGTAAGATTCTATTTGAATATTTTCTTTTATAGATCCTATTATTTGATTTGCAAAATTTAATAAGTTTTTTTTGTTTTTATCTTCGAATTTAGCCACTATTACAAACTCATCAGCATTTAATCGACCAACTAGTTTGTTTTCATCACACAAAATCAATAATCTTTTGCCAACAATTTTCAAAATTTTATCACCAACAATGTATCCATAACAAGAGTTAGTTAGTTTGAATCGTTTTATATTTATATAATATACAGCTATACATTCATTTTTTGTTTGTTTTTCTAACAATTCGCTAATTTTGTGTATTATAAAATCATTGGTGTGTAATCCTGTTAAGTAGTCTTTTTCTATTAGTTCTTTTAGCTTTAGGTTTGCTATAATTAATTCATTTGTGTGCATTGCAACTTTTTTTTCTAGTTCATTTGTTAAATTTTGTTCTTTCTTTAAAAGTTTGTTGCTATATATTGTATTTTTTACATAATAGCTAAGTAGAATATGTCCAAAAATTATTAAAAGGATAAAGATTGACATTTCAGCTTCTATATTTTTTTGAAATATTACAGGTATAATACTTATTATAGGCATCCACTTTGCTATTATTGAAAAATTGATATTTTTTTGTTTAATAACTCTATTTGCACCTTGAAACTCATAAGCCCCAAACATTATTATCATAAATGGAATTATATAAAATATATTTAAGAATCTATTATCTAAATGATTTGAATCAACCATATCTTTAAAATATGTTATATTTATCAGAGAGAGTATGACGCATGATATGATTACATAAAAAATACTTAGATTTATTGATATCTTATTGCTAGCAAAAAGCGCATTTAATACAAAAAATAAAATCATAAAGCTAAAAATAATAGAAAAAAATGCTGAAAATTGAGTTATATTTTTTGTTATGAGTATAAAATTATAATCTTTAAAAAAGCTTATTAAAAATACAGATAACATTAAAAATATTCCAAGCGCATCGTTTAATATTAGCATTTTATCTTCTGCTTCATGTTTAAACTTTTTATAAAAATAAGAGCCTGTTCCAATTAAAATAAAAAAAGTAGGTATCAAATACGCAATGTGTAAAAAACTATACTCATTATAATCTTTTAATAATATAAATTTATATATATACCAATTTAAATCACAAACTATCCAAAGAATAGAAGATAGACTTAAAAGTATCCAAAGTTCTCTTTGCTCTCCTAATTTAGATATCGAAGCATATATTTTTTTTGAAATTACTGCCATAGCTATTAATTCTATCATGTAAGACAAGAATGTAAAATTAAATAAATAACAGACAAAAGATATAAAAATTGATAGTAAAATAAACATTGTTATGTATAATTTACCAAGCTCTTTGAATCTAAAATTCAATTTTTCTCCTAATTATTGTTGGATTTAGATTATACCATAAAACATTTTTCAGATATAATCTTTTTCAGATATCTTAAATTGGTGAGGCAAAATATGACAAAAAATATTTTATTAAAAGATAATGATTTGCTAGACTTTTATACTTTTATGGTTACATCTTCAAAAAAAGCTAGAAATACAAAAATTTTTAACACGATTGGTGTTTTTAGTGAAATCATGATAGCCTTTTTTATCTTAGGGTTTATGTTGGAAAAAAATATTTTAATAATTGTGGGGTTTATTCTATCATTTTTTTGGCTATTTTTCTATCCATTTTTTTTAAAAAATAAACAAAAAAAAATACTTAAGAGTTTTAAAATAAACAACAATATTAAAAATATGTATATTGATGTGTCAGATAATTATATTGCATTTTATAGTGATACAAAAAAAGATGAAAATACATTTTTAATTGATAATATTAGTGAGATTTATGAGTGTAAAAATATATTTATTGTATTTATATCTGATAGTATTCATATAATTATTCCAAAAAATATAGAAAATACAGATATAGTAAGATATATAGCTAAAAAAGCCGACAAGAATATATTGGTTTTTGAAAGTTTAAGTTATAATGATTTTTTAAACTGATATTTGATTTTTTAAAAAGCATTCAAAATCTTTACTTTCTAATGGTTCGCTCCATATAAATCCTTGTATTTCATCACAACCTATATTTTTTAATACTTCTAGTTGTTCTTCGCTTGAAACACCTTCTGCTATGGTCTTTATGTTCATAACTTTTGCTAATGATACAATCGCTTTCACTATGTCTTTGCTTATTACATCTGTTCTTACTTCATCGATAAGTTTTTTTGTTATTTTTAATTTGTTTATGTTAAATTGTTTGATTGCGCTAATTGATGAAAAGCCAGTGCCAAAATTATCCATAGATATATTTATATTGTTTTGTTTGAATATATGTAATATCTCTTTAGCTATATCATAGTTGTCACTAAAGTCTAGTTCTGATATTTCTATGTTTATCCATTTTGGATCTATATTATTTTTTTTGATTAAATTTATTATATTATTAGCAAAGTTAATTCCGTCCATTTGTTTTGAAGAGATATTAATGCCTATTGATAAATTTGTTTTGTATTTTTCGTTTATATATTTTATGTATTTTACTGAATTAACTACAACCCATTTTCCTATTTTTATAATAGTTGCATCTTGCTCTGCTATAGGGATAAATTTGCTAGGTGGTATATTGCCTTTGCTTGAAGAATTCCATCTAAGAAGTGCTTCAAATCCAATTATCTTTTTATTTTTTATATTAAATTGTGGTTGAAATATAAGTCTAAATTCTTTATCAAAATCAGCATTTTCTAAAAGATTTTTTATGTGATAATCTTCCCATTTTATAATATTTAAATCTTCAGTATATATATAAAATGGTATTGGTGTATATTTTTTTGCTACATTAAGAGCCATATTTGCTTGAGATATCAAGTCTTGGACTTTTATTTGGCTTGTCTCAGTTGAGCTTATTCCTATTTTTGCCGATATTTTTATTTTATTGTTTTCTATAATTAGAGGTTTTTGTATATGGCTTAATAGGCCGTTAGCAAAATCATTATAATCAATATCTGTATTTTTTTCTTTTATCGCTATTAATATATCGTCTCTTCCAAATCTTCCCATGATATAATATAATTTTTTGGAAATGAATTCTTTAATTCGATTTGTGGTTTGTACTATAATTTGATCTCCTATTTGATAACTATAGGTGTTATTAATATTTTTAATATTTTTAATATTTATTATATATAAACTAATCACAGTATGATATGATTTTGTAGAAATTAATTCTGACAATTGAGCTATAAAGTATGGCCTATTAAACACTCTAGTTAATGCATCATACATTACTAATTCTTTTAGCTTTATATTAGTGTTGTTTAGTTCGTTTAGTCTATTTTGTTTGGTTATATTTAGCCTTATGATCGCTTTTTTTTCTTTTTCAATCATCTCTTTGTTGTATTTTATGCTTGAAAGTTGATAAGTTAATACACTATAAAAAACCACAATCAACATAGAAAAAATTATATACGTCATATTTAAGTGTTGTATATAGAAACTAGACAATATTGGGACTAACATGAGAAAAGATAACTTTTTTATTAATTTTGAGCTTGTTGGCTCGAATGATGCTATAAAATTTTTATCATTTTCTTTTTGTATTAAAAAGCTAGATAGTGTTGCTGCTAAAAAAGAAATAGAAAAAAATATTTCAGATACTATATATGATATATTTTCATTTTTTATAGCACCAAATATATCTAAAATATCGTTTCCAGAAAAAATAAGTATTGATACCGTTAATAGATATAATGAGTAGTCTTTTTTTAAATTTTCAATACAAGTGTATAGTATTGCTATTGTTGTTATATTAAAAATATCTATTATTAAAAATAGTCCGTTTAGGATATGATCTTTGTATGTTTCTATGTCTTCAAATTCATTATCAAAAATAATAAATATAAAAAGACTAATTGATATAAAACTGGTAAATAGTATATCTGTAGCAATTTGTCTTGAATTTGTATCTTTAAGGTAGGTTTTATAAATACATATTGTTGTACAAAGTATAATTAAAGTCGGGATTAGATATATTGAGTTTATAATAAAACTATTTTGGTTGGAGTATAAAAATAACCATAAAGTGTCGCATATGCCCCATGCAAAAATATATCCGAAAGTAAATAACCAGTACTTTTTTATTTTATTGTTTGCTATTGATATGTTTTTGTAAATTATTATAGACATGTATAAGTTCAATACAACACTTAATACATGAGAAATAATATCATAATGAAGAAATAGACTAATAGCATAGGCACAAAAAATTGTTATAATTTGTATTAATGTTGAAGTATTATCTTTTTTAATATTGTTTATTAGTTTTAACAAAGTTTCACCTAGTATATTAAGTTTTTGAGCATTATAACAAAAAAATTATTTTATTATATTTTGCCACTTTTCCCATTCTCCACTTTCATCCACATCATTTCCTATATCTTTGTATCTTTCATAAAAATACAAAACAAATTCTTTGGTGTTTACATCTTTTGGTAAAAATGTATTTTTATGCTCTTCGCAAAATATATTTAAAAATTCACTCGCTTCTTTTTTGTCGGCATAATGTTTTGCTAGATTTTTATAGTTGTTTAGACAAATTTCTTTAAAATTTTTATATGACAATTCACTAAAATCAATACTAAGTTTTTTGTTCTTAAATGATAAAACCCCGCTTTGAAAAAGTAAGCTAAGGTGTATAAGCCCTTCGCAGTAATAAGCTCTTACTTCATCTACTTCCATCCAAGCTATAAGCCCTATCGCACGTGCAATTAGCTCGTGAAATACAGCCATTTTATACTTTTCATCTTTATTTAAAAAGAAATTTACAAGTCCGCCGGTAGTAGCCTTATACTCTTCTATAAATTTAAATACCCCGTTTTTATTCATAAGCAGTTCTGTATCATTGTCTATAAATAAAATATGTCCAAATTCGTGTCCTATTGTTGAAATTTCATATACTTTTTTCCAAATTTCAGGTTTTGTATAAAGTATTTCTCTTCCAAAATTTAAAAAATCTTTTTCAAATATCTCAGAACTAAGTTTCATGAACGGTTTCGCTTTTGCACTTTCGTATATATAATTTACAAAAGCAAATATCTTTTTGCCACACATTTTACTTACTTTTTCATCATTTGGCACAACTTGAGCGCTAAATAGACCATTTAGCTCGGCACCATAATAAACAAGTGGCACAGAAACATAAAGTTGTGTTCTTTGTATATTTGATATAACTTGATTTTTTATGTTTTCATCTTGCAAATTTATCTCTTTGCTTATATGCTCAAAACTTTTTTGTATATTTGATTTAAAACTTTCTTCGTCTATGCCATCTTCATCGACAAGCCTTATATCCCATTCTAATGCTACAGCGTGAGTATAAGCATCTTCATAATATTCAAGTGGATGTGCTGGTTGAATTTTATCTCTTACATTCATCCAGCAAATTTCTGCTTCTTGCCAAGCTTTTATAACCTTGTCGTTATCGTTTTCTAAAAATGCATTTTTTATGCTTTTAAAATAATTTATATATGATTTTTCGTTTTCATTTTTACAAAGTTTTTCTAAATTTATTAGACCAAACTCAATTTCGTTTGCAACATCTAATACTTCATCTTTAAATACAGTTGCGTATGGAAAAAATTGATATTTTTCGCCGGTTTTTATGATGGCTCCATATGTTCTATCTGCTTTTTGATTGTCATCAGTTTGAAAAAGCTTGTTTTTCTCGCAAAATTCACTTGCTTGTTTTAAATTTTTAAATTTTTTATCAAAATCTTTGTTTATGCCATCTATTATGTGTGATTGCCACAACTCTTGCCATTTGTTGATTTTTATTCCAACTCTATGCATAAGAGTTATAACCTCAGTAAAAAACTCATTTAATATCTTTTCTTTTTTTATTTTTATCAAAAGTTCAAAATGCATTTTTTCATGAATCTTTCGTGTAAAATCATACATTTTTTCTATCGCTATTTTTTGCTCTTCTTCACTTTTTCCAAGCTTTGTAAATTCATTTTTAAGGGGGTCTATTTTTAGATCAACTATTCTTCTTAATATGGCTATTCTCTCACTTTTTGTGCCTTGTAAATTTAAAATTTCAATTGCTTGTTTTATAATATCATTGTCTAGATCCTTATAAAGCGAGTTTAATTTTGCTCTATTTTCATTTACTAATTTATTTAATTTTTTAAAATCATTCATATTATTACCTAATTTTATTTTTGTTTTTATAATTATAGCAGTAATTTTTTAATCTTTTTTAATGCGTTTTTCGGTAATATGCTTTGATTAATATAAAGTGATTTTAGGAGCAGTATGAGCTTTTCTATACGCCGTATCTTTTCAAATTTATTTTTAAGTGTAGTTTTAGAAGGTTCTATATGCATGTTTTATGGTCGTGTATTTAAAAATGGTAAGGTTGTAAAGACCCTAGAAGCGACATTTACTGATATTGATACTGAAAATATAGACGATAAAATTATAGCTTATGTAAAACGACAAGAAGATGCATACTATGCTGTTTATATATCACTTTTTTATAACGACAACTTTCAGGGTGCTTTACCAACTCTTAATAAAGAAGAGTTTGAAAAATACAATATAAAAACTGATGATTTGCTCACTATTAGCATTGATAATTTTAGCGTGTATGCTGATATCGTTGCTGTCAATAAAGCTAAGAATTTATTTGGTGAGGGCAGTATAGACCTTCTTTATTCGCCTATTGCTCTTATGTTTCATGAAATTTCAAAGATAGGAATTTCTGAAAATACATCTTTGTATTTGTATTCTATGAATGATTCAGCAGCACTTGCTATTTTTAGCAAAAAAAAGATGAAATTTGCAACTTTTTTTAAGTTAGATAAAAATGATTATACAGTTTCTGATGAATCAGAATTTAATAAAGAGGATATTACAGATATAGACAATCTCATAGTAAAAGATGAAGAGGAGATGTCATCTTTAGATGGCTTAACTAGTCTTGATGATATAATCCAGGATGAAAAGCCTAAGGAATTTGAAGATTTGGGTTATGATATAAATATGCCAGAATCAAAAGATGTAGATGCTTCTGTTTCTATTTTTGGGCGTGATATGGGCATGTATCGTTATATAATGTCAGCTATAAAAGAATTTTACCTAAATCCTTTATATGATGGTGATTTTATACAAGATATAGTTGTTTTTGATAGCTCAAGAACGAGTGCTACTTTCTTACAATATATACAAACTGAGCTTTTTGTAGAAACATATGTTCATCAGGTGGATACATTAAAAAGCATGAATGAGTTAATGCAAAAGGAGATAAGTTTATGAGTTTTAGTTTTATAAAACCAGAACCAAGACCCATTTTTAGCATTTTTACAAAAGTTTGGATGATTTTGATATCATTTCTATTTGTATTTTTGTTCTTATCTAATTTGTTTATTTTGTATAAAAACTACTCCATAAAAAGCGATACTAATAGCTTAAAACAACAACAAATTGATCTTAATATGAACATAGAAAGCATGAATTCAATGATTGATAATTTAAATTCAAAAATTGAGGTCGGCAAAGATATACAAACTTCAAATTCTCTATTAAAACAAAGCCTACACAATCTTTTTGATTTGGTTCCTGATAGCATTACTCTTGAAGAGGTTATGATGGATAAGACATCTCTCATCATAAGAGGTATCACACCAACAAAAAATGTTTTTAATCAGTTGCTTTCAACGCCGTTAAAATCAATTTTTAACACATCTAATACAAGTTTTTATCAGATAAAAAATGGATGGTATGGATTTGTTAGCACAAATAAGATGGATAATTCAGAGGGATATAATGAGTAAAAAAGATACAAGTTTAGAAAATATAGACATAGTTAAACTTTTGCTTTTTATATTTATATTTGCTTTGATTGCCCTTATTATGGTTTTTGGATTTTTAGTTCCAAATATAAAAGAGTATAGAAAACTAAGTAAAGAAAACAACTCTCAGATGGCATCTTATGTTAAGGTAAAACAAGTATTTGATATGTATTCAAATAATTTAAATAGCATAAAACAAGATAATCAATTTTTGCTAAAATCTTATGATAGCAAATTTGATAAAGATGATTTTATAAAATTTACATCAAAGTTTTTCAAAAATGTATCTTTAAATCAAATAGATAAGACAGATGATAGTGAGTATTTTTTGTATGAGCTTAAAGTTACTAGTTTGGTAAAAACTCCAAAGAAGTTTTATGATTTTTTAGATAGCCTTGGTAAATATAGTAGCATAATAAAAGCCGAGTTTCCTATCAAGATGACTGGTGATGGGAAAAATATAGACATGACTTTTAATATCAAAGTTTATGGAAATAAACAAAAATAGTTTAAAAAAGAGTTGCTTCTTCTTTTTCGTTTAATCTTTCCATAAGCTCTTCTTTATTGCATAATATAAGTACATATCTGAAATTTTTAAAGCTTTTTATATCATTTAAGTTTTTAAAATACGCTACATTTTCTATATCCAGCTTTGTATTTTTACTAGCTGTTATTATTATATCTGATTGATCAAATTTATTAGCAAGATAATTTGCTTCTAGTTTAAAAAGTTCTATGTCATTTTCTACAATTATAGCTCTAAAACTTGTTCCAAAACTTACTGGATAGAAATTTTTATCTATAAATATAGGCTCGAAGTGATCTAAACTTTTTATTTCATTTAGCTTAAAATGTATATTGTTACCACTTAGTGTTTCTATAAGTGAGCATAAATCTTTTAAAAATATTTGTGGTATATTTATATTTTGATAATAAATTTCATCAAAAACAAAATTTACAAAAAACATAGAATTTGAGTTTATTATTTCTATATTTTTTGTAAGTGCTGTTGACTGATAATTTGGTGATAATTGATTTAAAATTTCTATATCATCACTAAAAAAAATGTCATTAAAATTAGCATTTTGAATAATTTTAAAAATATCATGAATCCTATTTGGTAGTAATTTTGCATTTTTTATATGTATGTTTGAAATAATTGACATTTGTATCTTGTTTATGTGATAAAAAACAAGTGATTTTTCGGAAGCCATAAACCTAACAAGCCTAATGATCGATAGTTGTATATCTTCAACTTTTATATATGCTACTTCTTTATCTTGTATAGAGTTTATCTTGGTTGCTATGATCGCATAGGCGCCATTACTTATGGCTTGGGATATGTCATTTTCATTTGAATCGTTTGAAAAAAATGCATATCCTCGTTTTATGGCTTTTGCGTCAAAACCAAACTCATTTATCTCGGATATCGCTGGAGTGTTGAGTAAGGTTCCGTTTAACAATCTACATAGATTTTCTAGTCTCATTTATCCTATTATTGCACCATTTTTTACTTTTGCATGTGTTGTAAGTAGTGTTAATTTTCCATCTTCAGCACTTAAAATCATACCTTGAGATATTTGTTTCATTATCTTTCTCTCTTTTAAGTTTGCTAAAACACATACTTGTTTGCCTATTAATTCGCTTGGCTCATAATATTTTGCTATTCCTGATAAAATTTGGCGTGGTTTTTCTTCGCCAAGGTCTATTTGAAATTTAAGCAATTTCTCGCTTCCTTCGACTCTCTCGCATTCAAGAACTTCGCCGACCTTGATAACAAGTTTTGAAAAATCATCTATGCTTATACTATCATCTTCTTTTTCTTTTTGTGTCTGTTGTTCTTGTGTTTGTGTATCTTTTTTCATTAGTTCTTCTTCTATTCGTGTAAATAATGGCTCTGTCTTTTTTGTTGTATAATCAATGATTTTATTTTCTAAGATAATATCTTGATATGATTTCGTATCAATTATAAATCCAAGTGCATCTGCAATTTTTTGTGTTGTTTTTGGCATACAAGGATTTAGTAGTATGGCGACTTTCGTAAGAAGATTTGCACAAAGTGCAACAAGTGCATTTGCTTCATCTTGCTTTGAGTCTTTTATTAGCTGCCACGGCTCATATTTTGCTATCACTCCATTTGCTAAAGATACTATTTTCCAAATTTCTTCTAGATATCTATTTGGCATTATATTTTCTAGATTTGCAATAGCATTTTGTATGTATTCGTTTGCTTCTTGTAATTCTTGATTATAAAATTTAACCAAATCTTTGCTTTGTATTTCAAAATTTGTATATTTTCCACTCATTCCGATTATTCTATTTAGTAAATTTCCAAGACCGTTGTTTAATTCAGAATTTATTCTATCTATTATAGCTTTTTGACTAAAATCTCCATCTTGACCAAAAGGAACTTCACGCAATAAAAAATATCTAAAATTTTCAAGTCCATAAGCATCAGCTACCTCTTTTGGATTTACTACATTGCCTTTACTTTTACTCATTTTTTGACCATCTCTTGTCCACCATCCGTGAGCTGCTACAGATTTTGGAAGAGGTAGGTCTAGGCTTAGTAAAAAAGCAGGCCAATAAACAGCATGAAATCTTAAAATATCTTTACCGACTAGGTGTATCGCATTATCCCAAAAGTCCATTCTTTTGTTATCTCTTGAGTATCCAAGCGTTGTTAGATAATTTACTAATGCATCAAGCCATACATACATAACATGTTTTTCATCATTTATCTGTTTTGGAAGTTTAATCCCCCAATCAAAGCTTGTTCTTGTGATGGATAAATCTTTTAATCCACCTTTCACAAAGCTTACAACCTCATTTTTTTTACCTTTTGGTAATACACTTTGCTCATTTTTCTCATACCAATCCAAAATCGCATCTTGATATTTTGATAAACGGAAAAAATAGCTCTCTTCTTTTACTATATTTGTTGGCTTTCCACAATCAGGACAGCAGTTATTTTCAAGAAGTTGTGTTTGTGTGAAAAATGTTTCACAGCTAACACAGTAAAATCCTTCGTATTCGCCTTTGTAGATGTCGCCTTTTTCATACATTTTTAAAAAGGCATTTTGTGCAGTTAATATATGCTCTTCATCTGTTGTTCTTATGAAATGGTCATAACTTATCTCAAAATCATCCCACAATTTTTTAAATTTACCGCTAATTTCATCTGCATACTCTTTTGGTGTTTTCCCTCTTTGTTGAGCCGCTTGTTCTATTTTTTGGCCGTGTTCATCAGTTCCTGTCATAAAATATGTATCATATCCTTGAAGTCTTTTAAAACGAGCTAAAGTGTCTGCTATGATTGTTGTATATGCGTGTCCGATGTGTGCAACATCGTTCACATAATAAATAGGTGTGGTTATGTATGCTTTTTTCATATTTTTTCCTTAAATAACTTACTAAAATTCAAATCCACCTTGTTGTCCTTTTGACATAGAGTTGTATACGCTATAAACATAACTCTTCCTTATTTCACATTTAAACAAGGCTTCGCAATCAAAACAAGTTTTTAAATTTTTATCTGCTTGGCATTGTTGTAATGCAATTGAATCTTGTTCTAATTTTAGTTCAAATTCATCTTTTGTGATTTGCTCTTCACTCATTCTTGTCACCATAAAATTTATAAAGAAGTTCTATCTCGTCTTTTGAACCAAAAAAGCAAGGTGTTGTTTGGTGTATTTTTTCTATCTTTGTTTCAAAAAGAGTTTTTGAGTATCCGTTGCTTGTCGCTCCACCAGCATTTTCATATATAAATGCAAAAGGTAAAACTTCAAATAATACTCTTAATTTTCCGTTCGGAGCATCTGTTGTTGCTGGGTAGCTAAAAATACCTCCACCTTTTAATAAAATTTGATGTAAATCACTAACCATAGCACCAGAATATCTTAGTCTATATCCTTGTAAAAATAGCTCTCTTATAAACTTACAATGATTATCACTCCAGCCTTTTTGTGTTGCTCCTGTAGCGTTTAGCTTGCCTTTGTGTTCTAGCTTCAGATCTTTTATAAATTTAAAATTATTTTCTTTATCTAGCCTATAAAGTTTTGGTAATTCATTTTTTTGTGTATTTTTTACAAGCTCAACTCTAGGTCCATAAATAGAGTATATCGCTGATATAAGATTTTCAGGTTTTAATTCATCTTCATATATTGCAAATATTGAACCTATTGCAAAATTTACATCAACCAAACTAGAACCATCTAATGGATCATAAGCAATTATGTATTTTGCATCTTTGTTTACCCATAAAATTTCATCTTTTTCCTCGCTCACGATAGCTTTTACTGAGCTTATGCTTGATAGGTTTTGTGTTATTATCTTGTCGCTTAAAACATCTAGTTTTAGTTGTGTGTCGCCAGTTGCATTAGCATGTTGTGTGTAGCCAAGATCTGCGTATTTTATCTCTTCGCTTATTTGTTTTACACTTTTTCCTATGTTTTTGATAATTTCTTCCATTTATACAGCCTTTGAATTTTTTAATATCCAATCACAAATTTCATCTATGTTGTCTAAATCTATATTTGTTATATTTGGATATGATATATCTTTTTTATATGTCGCAATTGCATTTGAAAAATCAAGATAGTCTTCATCTATATCATCTTTAAATATACTTATTCTAGGTAAGGGTAGTGTTTTAAGTCCTTCGACTAACAGTAGATCAAAGTCCCCAATCATTTTTATAACATCATTGAGATTTGATTTATCTTGTGAAAAATAAGTAGTTCTGGTTGGGCTTAAAACGACAACATCTGCGCCAGTTTGGCTAAATCTATAACTATCTTTGCCCTCAACATCAAATCTTGCTTTGTCTGCTGGGTCGTGTTTTATAACCACGACTTTTAATCCTTTATTTATAAAATTTTGTGCAACTTTTAGTATTAAGGTGGTTTTGCCACTATTTGATGGTCCAGAAAATGCGACCGCTAACCTCTTCATAATTAAAGCCCTTATTCGTAAAATGGGTTGATTATATCCAAAATAGGCTTAAAAATATTGATAAATGTAATTAAATTTGATAAAATCTTGCTTTAATTAAAAGGTATAAAACTATGAAAAAAAATATATTATTTTTAGCAATGCTTATTATTTTTTTTGGATGTTCAAATAAACAATACACCAAAGAAGAAATTAAAAATGAAATTCTGGCCTATACAAGCAAAAAAGATATTATAACAAAAGATGGTAGAGCGCTTATTGTCGGCACTTATATAAACCCTATGCTTAAAAATAACAATAAAAAGCAGGCAGATGAAAAATTTATCATATCAATAAACCCAAAAAATATAGAAATAGACAAAGACAATATAACCATAAATAGTAAAAACATAAAAGCAATAAATAAATTAAATAGTGATGATGAAAGTTTAAAAACTCTTGGTTTTACTATGCCTTGGTCAGATTATTATGAGATAATAGCTTCAAGTCAAGATAGTGATAAATTGAGGCTATTGTTTAAGTTTTCTATTTGCGAAAATTGTCAGTTAGAGCAGGTTGAGTTAGAATTTCAAAAAGTCGCGAAATCTTTATATTGGAACCAGTAAGAGCTCTATAAATCACATAATTTGCTAATACTTTTTTCCCATAAAGTCTTGTTTCTGAGTATGGTATAAGCTCCATTGACAAAAATGGTTCAAATTTTCCATTTTTAAACATATCATCTCTTAGTAATAATCTTTTTGTAAATCCTATGCCACCATTATATGCATAAGCTATAAAAAGTGGATGTTTTAGATATTTTTCAAGATAATCAAGATGATGGTTTGCAAATCTATATGCAATGGTTGGATTAAACATATCATCTTGATCAAAGTTTTGTATTTTTAGCTCTTTTTTACCTATTGCATTAGCTAAAAATGGCATAAATTGCATTGTTCCAAGTGCATAAGATGTTGATATGACAGATGGTAAAAATAGACTCTCTTGTCTTGCTAATGAAAAAATCATAGATTTTCTTAGACTATTTAGACCATTAAGACCCTCATTTTCTGGAATTATAAAATAGTTTTTCTCCCAATTATTGGCTTTTTGCATAAAATATACATAGGCAGCAATTGTATCTTTTGAATAAAACTGAATAGCTATTTTTTCAAGTTCTTTTTGATTTTTATCTTTTGCATTATCTGCTATTTGTTGCCAAACAAATGGATTTGTTATATCGTATTTAGTTGATTTTTTAATTTTTGGTCTTGGCGCATATATATTAAAAGGCTTGGAGTGAGTCAGCTCTTTCGCGTATAAAGAGTATATGTTTATATCATTGCTTTTTGCAAGTTCATTTAAGATATTTTTGTCTCCTAAAAGATATAACCAAAAATTAGCATTATCCTTTTGTCTTGTTAGTTTATATGTATCAGCTGCTCTTTTAAAAAATGCTTTTGCTTTTTTTGTATTATCTAAAGTGATTGCATTTAACCCTAAGAAAAATGCCTCTTTTTGTTCTGTTATCTCTGGTGTTATTTTTAATAAATTTTGTCTAAATTTATTAAAATCTCTTTTAAGAACTAAGTCCATTAATATTTGAATAAAACCTTTTGTGTTATAAAACATATCCATTGTTTTTTTATTAAATTCAATACCAAAAAACTCATCTTTTTGTTTTTGTGAACTAGCTTTAAATAAAGATACAAACGAGTCCATATCTCCTTGTTTTGCAAAAGCTAAAGCCGGATTTTTGGAGTTTAGATTTAATAAAATTTGAGATTTGTTCTTAAATTTATTGTTTAAACTTATAGCTAGTTTTTCCCTTGTTTGATTGTCTAGTTTTAAACTAAAACTAATGCTTGTTAGCATATTTTGACAAGTCGCATTTGCATCTAATATATTTTTTGCATTGACTTTGCTACAAACCCCAGGTGTGTATTTTGGTGGTAGTATTTGATCTATTGATTTTTTTACAGCTCCACCATTTCTAAAAATATCTTTTGATAATTCTTGAATTTGAGATTTTGTATATTTTCCTTCGTTTATGAGTCTATTTATATAATAATCTTTTATAAGACTTTTTGGTTTGTCTTTTAATTCTTTATAGTCTAAGACCTTAGCGCCTAGCCCTAAAACACTTATAATAATAAGACTAAACAGACGCAGCAAAAGCAAAAAGTAACCTTATGAAAAATAAATCAATAAATTGAAGAGCTAGTAATAAAACTATAGGTGTTATATCTATGCCCCCAAAAACAGTTGGGATAAATTTCCTTATAAATCCATAAACAGGTTCTGTTAGTCTTGCTAGTAATTGAACTATTGGATTATAAGGGTCAGGTCTAACCCAGCTAATTAAGGCCGATATTATAACAACCCAAATGTATATTTGAATAATTGAGTGTAGTATATTTGCAAGTGCTGATATAAATGTTGAAAGTATCATTGTGTAATCTTCTTTAAATCTTTTTTTATTAATGGGTATAACTCATTTAATTCAGAATTTTGTGTTTCTGATGTGAGTAAAACTGTAAGTGGGATTAGAAAACTTTCGCCTGTTAGTTTTGTAATTTGCATGAGTTTATCCTTAAACTCATCAAATGTTTCAAACTCTATAGTTAGGTTTTTTATAGCTTCTTTTATGATTTTAAACTCCTTATCAAACTCCTTTGGAGCTATCTTTTTTGAATAAATTTTTTCTATTTTTTCTTTTATTTTTGTCAAAAGTGAGATTTTATTTGCATAAAAACGAATTAAATTGCTATAAGATTTTTCAAGCCCCAAAAGCTCATTTAGTCTTAAATCACTTGCTAATTTTATATGCTCTTGATTTATTTTTTTAAGTTCTCTTATATCAAAATTTATAGGCTTGTTGGAAATTTTTGTTATATCAAACCAATGAATTGCTTCTTGGAGTGTGAAAATTTCTTTTGGAGTTTTGTTTCCTAGTAAAATCAGATAATTCGCTATGGCTTCTGGCATAAAACCATCATCTAACATAGATTTTATACTTGCAATATCATCTTTGTTTGCTATTTTTGGCAAATGAGCATAACTTATAGGTTTTTCATATCCTAAGTATTGTCTTATTAGATTTTGTCTTGATGTGTTTATTTCGTTGTTTTCTTGGTCTATTATAAAGCTTGTGTCTTGAAACATATCATCTATAGCACAAGCAAAATCAAAACTAGGAGTTTTATCTTTTTTTACTATTATAAAATCATCAATTTCATCCGGACTAAAACTAATTTTACCTTTTATATTGTCTGTAAAAGATATTGTTTGTTTTGGTCTTTTTGTTCTTACAACAAACGGCTTTTCGCAACCCAAAACTTCATCATTGCTCATTTTTTCACAAGTGCCATCATAGCTATATGAGCTATTGCTTTGCTTTGCTTGTTCTTTTTTATGTTTTATCTCTTCTTCTGAGCAAAAACAAACAAAAGCTTTTTTGTCTATTAGTAGTTTTGATGCCAGTTGTCTATGAAATTTTAAATTGTGATTTTGTGCAAAAATTTGTTTTACGACTATGTCAAATTTAGCTAAAAATTCTATTATATCTTTTTGTTTATTTTTAGAGTTTTGTTGTTCGTTTATGTTTTTTAACTTTAGCACAAATTCTTTTTTGTCTTTTGCTGAACATATATAATTAAATATTGCTAATCGTAAATCTTCTACATGCATATCTTCTATTGAAGATTTTGCAAAACAATACATATTATCCCTTAAAATTATTTTGTAATAAACCATTATAACATAACAATATTAAATTATAACGCTTAATATTTTGTAAAGTTTTGTGATTGTAGAATACTAAATATTTTAAAATAAGATAAAAAAGGATAATTTTGAGTTTTTTAAAAGAATTTAAAGATTTTGCTGTTAAAGGTAATGTTGTTGATATGGCTATTGGTGTTGTTATTGGCACTGCTTTTGGAAAGATAGTTTCATCATTAGTATCTGATATCATAATGCCAGTAGTTGGTTTTTTGACAGGTGGGGTTAATTTTTATGATTTAAAATTTATTATAAAAGAATCTATCGGAGATGCTCCAGCTGTAACTATAAAT
The DNA here is from genome assembly GCF_002022005.1 of Campylobacter pinnipediorum subsp. caledonicus. NCBI lineage: Bacteria > Pseudomonadati > Campylobacterota > Epsilonproteobacteria > Campylobacterales > Campylobacteraceae > Campylobacter > Campylobacter pinnipediorum. The sequence continues at coordinate 1,267,650 of NZ_CP017258.1, read as the reverse complement.
TATGGAAATTTCATACAAACTACAGTTGATTTTTTAATAATTGCTTTATGCATTTTTTGTGTTATAAAGGCTATGAATTCTTTTAAGAAAAAAGAAAAACCAGCTCCAGAAAAACCAGCTCAAACACCACCCGATATAGTTTTGCTTACAGAAATAAGAGATCTTTTAAAAAAATAATAATTTTTAAAATGGAATTAAAATAATGTTAAGAAAAATACCTATTTTTAGTAATTTAAAAGATGATGAGTTATCTAGATTAAAAGACATAACCATTATTAAAAAATACAAAAAAGGTGAGTTCTTGTTTATGGAGGGAGATGATCCTAGATGGTTAATCTACTTGCTTTCTGGCTCTGTTAAGCTTTATAAAAATAGCCCAAAAGGCAAAGAAATTTTTTTACATCAATTGTCTCCAATGAATTTTGTTGCAGAACTTGCAAATTTTGAAAATATAAAATACCCAGCAAATGCTGTTTTTACAGTTTCTAGCGAGGTTTTAAAGATTGACTATTCTAAATTTCGTGATGAATTTTTAATAAATCCTAAAATTTCAATTGAAATCATTAAATCTTTATCTGAAAAATTAAAAATAACCAGCGATATTTTACATCAAGAATTAGTTTTAAACTCAGAAGCTAGAGTTGCTAAGTTTATAGTTGAGCATGAAGATTTATTTAATGAATTAAAATATACAAAGATATCTTCTATATTAAATATAACCCCCGAAACCTTTTCTAGAATTTTAAATAAATTTAAAACTTCTAATTTAATTAAATTTGATAATAATGATTTGATTTTTAAGGATGATGAAGCTTTGATTGACATTTATGATTGCTAAATTATTTATATAAAAATTTATAGAATTTGATTTAAATCAACTCTTTCTAACAAAACTTATTGTATAATCCTTTTCTTTTTATTAATTTAGTATTAATAAATATTTTTCCAAGGAGGTATAAATTGACAAAAAACAAAAAAAAAGTTTTTGTTTTATCTTCCATTATAATAGGTATTTTTATAGGTCTAATTTCTTCTATGGGTATAGCTGATGTATTGCATGCTACCGGAAGTGGATATACCTGTACCATGTGCCATACTATGGATGCTATGAATGCCGCATATAATGAAGACACTCATGGTGGAAGAAATAAACTAGGTATAAAAGCAGAATGTTCAGCCTGTCACCTTGATCATACAAGCGCCTATACTTATGTTTTGACAAAAATTAAAGTTTCTATCAACGATGGCTATAAGACTTTTTTTACCAATACAGACAAAATAGACTGGCGTAAAAAAAGAGAACATGCTTCGCATTTTGTTTATGATAGCGGATGTATGACCTGTCATTCGAATTTAAAAAATGTTATTCAGTCAGGAAAAGCATTTTTACCACATAGGGATTATTTTGTTCTTGGAAACAAGAATAATAAAACATGTGTTGAATGCCATAAAAATGTAGGACATAAAAATCTAGGATTACAAATAGATAAATTTGAAAAAATAAAATTAGAAAAACAAAGTAGAAAGGAGTAGTTTATGCTTAAAAAAGTTGCTATATTATTAGCCTGTATTTTATCGTTCTCTTTTGCAAGTTCTGATTCAAATGAAACCTCTGTAAAATTAAATCTTGTAAAGAACATAAAAATAAGTCATAAAATGACAGAAATGTCAAAAAAATGTGTTGAGTGTCACGCAGAAAAAACACCTGGAGTTGTAGCTGACTGGAAACAAAGTCGTCACTCTCATGCTGGTGTTACCTGTGTTGATTGTCACTCTGTAAACGCCGATAGCCCTATGGCATCTGCAAAAGTTCATCCTAAAGGTTCTGACAATCATATCTCTATGTTAGTAAGTCCAAAAACCTGTGCAAAATGTCATGCCGAAGAGGTAAAACAGTTTGAAGAGAGCGGACATGCTAGAGGTGCTATGCAAATGTATGCAAAACCTGGAATGGTTAAATTAATGTATCATTATGAAGGTGCCGATCATCCTGACTTAAAGATGTCTCCAGACACTACTGGTTGTGCTATGTGTCACGGAAGTATAATAAAACTTGATGCAAATAAAAAACCAACACCAGAAACATGGCCTACATATGGTATAGGTACTGTTTATCCTGATGGTGGGGTAGGTGGATGTAAATCTTGCCATACGATGCATAAATTTAGTGTTGCTGAAGCTAGAAAACCAGCTGCTTGTGCATCTTGTCACTTAGGACCTGATCATCCAGATATAGAGATATTTAATAACTCAAAACATGGTCATATATTTAACTCTGAAGGACATACTTGGAATTATGATAGTGCGCCTGATACTTGGGAGGTACCTGATTTTAGAGCCCCTACTTGTTCGGCTTGCCATATGAGTGGTGTTGGCGAAACTGTTACAACTCACAATATTTCAAAAAGACTAAAATATAACCTTTGGGCTCCAAGGTCAAATCTTAGAACAGCCGGAAATGATAAAGCCGTTGAAGAGTTTAGAAAAACAGGAAAACTTAATATAGGAACCGCTCTTGCTGGACACCCAGAAGGTCCTGAAGCAGCTAGAGCAGAGATGAAACTTGTTTGTAAGTCTTGTCACTCTACTACAAGTACAGATAATTTCTTTACTATGGCTGATAAGCATGTTGAGCTATATAATGTTTATTTTGATGAAGCTAAGAAAATGTTAGATGATTTGAAATCTAAAAAATTATTATTAGAAGATGAGTGGTCAGATGAATTCCAGGAAATCTATTATCATTTATGGCACCATGAAGGTCGTCGTATGAGACAAGGTGCTTTGATGAATGGACCTGATTATGCTCACTGGCATGGTGTTTTTGAAGTTAAAAATGACATAAGAAAACTTAGAAAAATATATAAAGAAAGAATAGAAACTGGTAAAATCCACTAATTTTTAATCTTTTTAAAAGCCGAAAGAGAGAACTATCTTTTTCGGCTTAAAATTCTACTAAACTAATTTAAATTTTTATTAAAGAGTTTTTATTGTAAGATTATGTGTGAATTGATTTTATAATGAAGGCAAAAAATGAGTATAGATCCTATTGTGTTTTCTGTGATTATAATATCTGTAATAGTTATATTGTTTAGCAAAATGTTTAAAATTGTCCCACAATCTAATGTGTATATAGTAGAAAGATTGGGAAAATATAATAGAACTCTTGAAAGTGGTTTGAATTTTATTATTCCTATACTTGATAAAGTAAGGGTAGAGCTTTCTATAAAAGAAGAGATATTAAATATCCCTAAGCAACAAGTTATTACAAAAGATAATGTTAATATTTCTGTTGATGGTATAGTCTATCTTGCTGTTTTTGATCCAAAACTCGCTGTTTATAATGTAGGAAATTATGTTAAAGCTATTTCAAATCTTGCTATGACTACACTTAGGGGAGAGATAGGTTCTTTAAATTTAGATGATACGCTAAGCTCAAGAGATAAGCTTAATGCATCTTTGCAAATAGCATTAGGAGATCCTGCTGCAAACTGGGGAGTTAAAATAACTCGCATAGAGATATCTGAGATATCTGTTCCTCACGAAATAGAAGAGTCAATGAATTTACAGATGAAAGCCGAGAGAGAAAAACGAGCTATAGAGCTAAACGCTCAAGCTGAAAAAGAGGCTCTTATAAGAAAAGCTGAGGCTTTCAAGCAACAGCAGGTTTTAGAGGCTGAGGCTATAGAAAGAATGGCGGATGCTAAAAAATACGAACAGATAACTATCGCAAATGCACAAAAAGAGAGTATTGATATGCTTAATGAAAGTTTATCTAAAAATCATATGGCAGCTGAGTTTTTACTTGCAAAAGATAGAATACAAGCTTTTAACAAACTAGCAAGCAGCCCATCTAAAGACAAGGTTATTGTGCCTTACGAGGTTACAGAACTTATAGGTTCGCTTAGTTTGTTTAAAGATTTTATTAAAAATCAAAAAGATTAAAAATGCAAGATTTATTAATACAAGGTTTTGATATACTTACAAAAACACCATATGGATATTTGATTATCGGTTGTTTTTTGATATTTTTTCAAGCTTTTATACTTGAAAATATATCTTTTGTAGGTTTTGCAGCTTTAGTTGTTTCTGGTGTGATGTTTTTTTATGATATTTCATTTATATTACAAATAATTATTCTTGCTGTTGTTGCTATTTTGACAATGATTGTGTCTAAAAAATTAACTAAAAATAAAAAAAATAATGACCTTGTTGATTTGGCAAAAGATTTAAAACTAAATACACAATATGGACATATAAAAAATCAAATGCTTTACGCTAGAGGGATGTTGTTTAAAATAAATAACATAAACTCTAATGAGCTTAATGAAAATGAAAAAGTTAAAATTATAAATTTAAATAATGACAATAGTGTGGACATAGAAAAATTAACAATATAATTTTTTGTTTTAGAGGTTTTGATGATTTACTTGGTTGGTTCATCTTTAGAATTTGACGGTGTTAAAACTCTTGTTTTAAATGAGATAAGGCTTGCTAAGCTTGAACTTGATTTAAACTCATTTGATTGTTTGATATTGACATCAAAAAATAGTGTAAAATCACTTGAATTTAACAATATAAAGCCAAGTGAAAATATAGAAGTTTTTGTTATAGGCGAAGCAACTTATAGTCGTGCTTTGAAATTTGGTTTTAAAAAAATATATACATCTAAAAATTCACATGGAAATGAATTTGGTATAGAAATTTTACCTTTTTTAAAATCAAAAAAAGTGCTTTATCTAAGAGCTAAAAAGGTTGTTTCGAATATTTTTGATTTTTTAACTCAAAATAAAATAGATATAAAGTATGTGGTTGCTTATGAGAATATTTCTAAAATTGTAGATTTAAAACAAAAACCAACAAAAAATAGTATTATTGTTTTTACTTCTCCATCAAGTGTTGATAATTTTATTATGAATTTTGGTTGGGATGAATCATATAAAGCTATTTGTATTGGAAATACAACTGCAAATAGAATAAATTTTACAAAAAAAATAACAATATCAAAAAAACAAACAATAAATTCTTGTATAGAGCTTGCTAAAACATTACTTTAAGTAAATTTTTTATATAATTACCAAGCCTGAGTGAAGCGACAACGCATTTTTTCAGGGTCCAACACTTTTGTATTAGCGAAGATGTATAGGTGCTCTGTGATGTGGCTTTGTTTGAGTGTGTTTAACATTAGAAGTTGCAACCTTTAAGCGCTTATCTATTTGCAAGATTGGCTTTAATTTGGGCCACTCTTTTATGCAACGCTCATTTGGGTTTTAAAAATACGGAGAATATATGAAAATCCTGATAATCGGAAGTGGCGGTAGGGAATACTCTATCGCTTTAAAACTCAAAGAAGAAAAAAATATAGAAAGTATATATTTTGCACCAGGAAATGGAGCTACTTCTAGAATTGGTCAAAATTTAGATATAAAAGATTACAAAGATTTAGCTAAATTTGCACAAGAAAACGAAATAGATCTTACAATAGTTGGCCCAGAAGCACCACTTAGTGATGGAGTGGTTGATATCTTTAAAACATACAATCTTAACATTTTTGGACCAAGTAAAAATGCTGCTAGGCTAGAGTCTAGCAAGGCTTATATGAAAGACTTTTTGGCAAAAAACAATATAAAAACAGCAAAGTATTTAAATACAGACAATAAAGATGAGGCTTATAAATTTATAGATCAATTAAAAACACCATTAGTTGTAAAAGCTGATGGTCTTTGTGCTGGAAAAGGTGTTATTATATGCCAAGATCATCAAGAAGCCAAAAATGCGGTTGATGATATGCTTAGTGGTAGTAGTTTTGGTGATGCTGGAAAAAGAGTTATAATTGAAGAGTATTTGGATGGATTTGAGCTTAGTTTTTTTGCTATATGCGATGGTAAGAATTTTGTAAGTTTACCTGTGGCTCAAGATCACAAAAGACTGTTAGATAACGATGAAGGTCCAAATACTGGTGGTATGGGGGCTTATGCGCCTAGTCCACTTGCTAATAAAAATTTAATTAAAAAAATAGAAGAAGAGGTAGTAAAACCAACTCTTGTTGGTATGCAAAACGAAAACGAACCTTTTTGTGGGGTCTTGTTTGTCGGTGTAATGGTTGTTGAAAATGAGCCTTATGTGCTTGAGTTTAATGTTCGTTTTGGCGACCCTGAATGTGAGGTTTTGATGCCTTTGATAGATGAAAATTTGAGCGAATTGTTGCTTGATGCATCTAAAGGAAAATTAAAAGATATAAAACTAAAAGATAATTATGCTGTTGGTGTTGTGATAGCAAGTGAAAAATATCCATATTCTAGTTCTAAAAAAGAAAAAATAGATGTAAAACAAATTCCTCAAAATACACATGTTATATATGCTGGAGTAAGTGAAATAGACGGTGAATTATATGCCGATGGTGGTAGAGTTTTAGTCTGTGTTGGTTATGGAAAAAATATAAATGAAGCAGCTAAGAATGCATATTTACTTTGCGATAATATAAGCTTTAATGGTATGCAATATCGTAAAGATATAGCATGGCAGGTGCTAAATGAGCGATAGCTTAGAGCTTAGATTAGAAAAAGAAAATATAAAAATAGCTAGCATAGCTAAGAGATCTGTAGCTTTTGGTATAGATGAAATTTTAGTTAGTGTTTTATTTATGGTTGTATTTTACGATTATTTTAAACTTTATGATGATCCTCAAGATATGGTTAATGCTATATCAAAAATAGTTTTACAATATGTTTTGATTCGTTTTATTTATCAGACATTTTTTGTGTGGTATTATGGCGCTACTATCGGAAAGATTTCTGTTAAAATAGCATGTGTTGATATAGAGTATTTTGATAAACCAAAATTTATACCAAGCGTAATTAGGGCTTTGGTTAGAAATATAAGCGAAAGTGCCTTTTATCTTGGTTTTATATGGGCTTTTGGAAATCCAGTTAAGCAAACTTGGCAAGACAAGCTATCAAAGACGGTGGTCATAGATGTATCGTAAGATTTTTTTGTGTTGTGCCGTTAATTTTAGTTTGTTTGCAGCTACTCAAAATTTTGAATTTTTAGCAGATAATATTTCTCATGAAGATGGTGTGATTGTTGCTGATAAAAATGTGGTTGTCTATTCTCAGGCATATTTAATAACCGCAGATAAAGCTATATATGATCAAAAAAATCAAATAGTTGAGCTTTTTGGTAATGTAAATATGATGAAAGGTGCTGGAGAAATTTCTAGATCTAATTATGCAAAATTAAATTTAAAAAATAATGATTTAGATCTTAAGTCGCTTTTTATGATGAATAAAGATATGGAAATTTGGCTAAAAAGTAATCAAAGCAACTCAGATAGTAAATACTATACAATAAAACAAGCTATTGTGTCTAGCTGTAATGTTAATGATCCTGATTGGAGTATCAGTGCTTCAAGCACCAAACTAAATAGACAGAGTAAATTTTTACATATGTTTAATCCTGTTTTTAGGATAGGAAATGTACCTGTTTTTTATCTTCCTTATTTTGGTTTTAGTATTGACAAACATAGGCGTAGCGGTCTTTTGACTCCTGAAGTAGGGTATAGAAAAAAAGAGGGAATTTATTATAAACAGCCTATATATTTTGCTCCTTATGATGAATTTGATTTTCAGCTAGATCCACAAGTTAGAACTTTAAGAGGCGCTGGTCTTTACTCTGGATTTAGATTTGTTGATTCTGAATATTCAAATGGGGCGATAAATTTTGGTTTTTTTAATGACAAAGAGAGTTATAGGCGAAATCAAACAAATAGCAACTCTAACAATTCTGAATTGAAAAATAAACTTCATAAAGGTATTGAAGTTGAATATAATAGGGATAATCTATTTAAAAATTATTTTAACTTCACATTACAAGAAGGATTTTTACTTGATGCCACTGTTTTAAATGATATAGAGTATCTTAATTTACAGGGTAAAAATGAAGATTATGATTCGCTTGTAACATCTAAATTAAATTATTATATATCTGGTGATGAAAATTATTTTGGAATTTACTCAAATTATTATATAGATACTGAAAAGATAGGAAATAAAAATGGCAATAAAGATACTTTGCAGGAGTTGCCATCTTTGCAATATCATAAATTTTTAACCGATCTCTGGATTCCAAATATATTATATTCTGTTGATTTGCAGTCTCATAGATATGATAGAAAAATAGGCGTAAGTGCTGTTCAGAATGAGCTAAATATTCCATTATCTTTAAATATTCCATTATTTGATGATTATTTTACATTTTCTTTTTATAATAATTTTTATGCAACAAGTATAAATTATAATAATAAGACAAACTCTAGACTCAACAAGAACAATGATGTAAGTGAACAATATATTAATATAGAACATAGATTTGATATGCACTCAGATGTAGCAAAATCATATGATAACTTTTTTCATACAATAAATTATGGTGTTGAATATATAGTTCCTGGCTATAAAAAAGGTGATTTGTCAGAAGATTTTATATATGATCAAGACAGTGTTGCTTATGAAAATTTCTTGTATAAACAAGAAAGAGAACAAGAACTTAGAATGTATTTAACACAATATTTATATACTTCAAATGGAAGAAAAATTTTAAAACATAGTATATCTCAGGGTAAATATATAAAAGATTCTGAATATGGAGATTTAAAAAATAGTATATTTTTATATCCATTTTCAAATTTATCGCTTTACAATAAGATTGAATATTCGCATACAGATGATAAGATTAGAACCATACATTCTGGTATAAATTATACTGGAGATATTTTTTCTTTAAATCTTAATCATACATTGAAAAATAACATAAACTTTCAAAAAGATAGTTATTTGACTTCCTCTGCATCTATAAATTTACCTAGATACTATAAGCTATCTGGTTCTTGGCAGTATGATTTGCAAAACAATAAAACAAAGATGTGGAGAGCAGGTTTAAATCACAATAGAAAATGCTGGAATTATAATTTTGTATATCAAAGAGATATAGAACCAGTGACAACAAGCTCAGGTTCAGCTACTAAAAAAACAGATGGTTTTTATCTTTATGTTAATTTTTATCCAATGGGTGGCGTTCATTATGATTTTTCTATCGAGCATGATTCTACAGGAAATAGATGAAAGAAAATCAAATAAAATTTAAAAATAAATTAGATGCAGCTTTAAAATTATTTGAAGTTTTGCCAAAAAAGGAACTTGCTGATTCTAAAACACTAGTTTTGTGTGTATCTATAGAGTCTGTTATTTTGGTTAACGAACTTTGTAATTTACTTAACCTAAATTACGAGATGCTTTTTTGTGAAAGTATCCCAACTCCAAATAATCCAGAGTGTGATATAGCTATGGTTAGTGAAACAAAAGATGTTATTATAAATGATCAATTAATAGACTCCTTTGGCATAAGTTATGATTTTGTGTACGGACAAGCACATAGAAAATATGAAGAGAAAATTTTAAAAAATATTTATAAATTTAGAAAAGGAAATCTTTTGTCAAAAATAGAAGGCAGAAATGTATTGTTTGTTGATGAGGGGTCTGAAACTGGTATGACAGCTATGATTTGCGTAAAAACATTGATAAACTCAAAAGCAAAAACAATATCATATGCTACACCCGTTATAGCTAGTGATGTAGCAGCGGCTTTATATGATTTGGTTGATAATATTTACACGGTAAATAAAATAGTAAATTTTATAGATGTTGATAGTTATTATGAGGAAAAAATAGAAATAAATGATGATTTGATAATGTCAATTTTAGAGGAAAGTCCAAAATATTTGCCATTACAAAAACAACAAGGAGATATAGATAAAAATGCAATATAGTATAGAAGTAAATAATCAGATTGAAATTTTTGATTTAAATAAGGTTGCAAAACAAGCATCTGGGGCGGTGCTGTTACGTGTTAAAAATACTGTTGTTCTGGCAACTGTGGCAAGAGAAGATACTTTGGTTGAAGAAGATTTTTTACCACTTACGGTTCAATATATAGAAAAAAGTTATGCTGCTGGTAAAATACCTGGTGGTTATATAAAAAGAGAGACAAAACCAGGTGATTTTGAAACATTAACATCCCGTATTATTGATAGGTCTCTAAGACCTTTGTTTCCAAAAGGTTACGCATATCCTACTCAAATAGTTGTAATGGTTTTATCAGCTGATCCTGAAGTTGATCTTCAAGTTGTTGGGCTAAATGCTGCAAGTGTTGCTTTATATCTTAGTGATATTCCTGTAAATAGACCAGTTTGCGGCGTTAGGGTGGGTTATATAAATGATGAGTTTATTATTAATCCAACAAACTCAGAGCTTAAAACAAGTGCTTTGGACCTTTATGTGGCTGGAACAAAAGATGAGCTTTTGATGATAGAAATGAGAAGTATGCCTCAACTTAATGATGAATTAATGCCTGCTGTTGATTCTTGTGTTGGTGTTGATTTTGCTTTTAAACAAAATATGAATGAATTTAGCGAAGATAAAATGGTTGAGGCTATAGATTTTGCTGGCAAAGCTATACTTCGTGCCACAAGAGCATATGAGGAAGCTTTTAGTAAGCATAAAAAAGAAGATGCTGATTTGGAATTAAAGCCAGAGATATTAAATGATGAAGTAGCTATTTATATAGATAAAAATTATAAAGATGATGTTAAAAATGCTATAAATCAAATGGCTAAAAGCGAGCGTGCTAGTGAATTAGGAAATATAGCTAAAAGAATTTTGAGTGATGATGAAGCTACTCAAAAAGGTTGGGATGAAAAGCTTATAAATAATGTTTTATCAAAATATAAAAAGAAAATAGTTAGAGAGCAAATTATAAACGAAAGCATTAGAGCTGATGGTAGAAAACTAAATGAAGTTAGACCAATTAGTATAGAAACAAATATTTTACCTAATGTTCATGGCTCTTGTTTATTTACAAGAGGGCAGACTCAAGCTCTTGTTGTTACAACACTTGGAACAGACTCTGATGCTCAAATGTACGATATGCTAACAGAAAATACAGCTTCTGTTGAAAAATTTATGTTTAATTATAATTTTCCAGGATTTAGTGTCGGTGAAGCTAGCCCTTTAAAGGCTCCTGGAAGAAGAGAACTTGGTCATGGAAACTTAGCAAAAAGAGCCTTAGCGCCTAGTATAGATATAAACTCAGCATATACTTTAAGGGTTGTTTCTGAAATTTTAGAGAGTAATGGTTCTAGTTCTATGGCTAGTGTTTGCGGTGGTTCGTTATCTCTTCGTGCAGCTGGCGTTGATACAATAAAGCTAGTTGCTGGTATAGCAATGGGACTTGTTTTTGAAGATGATAAGCATGCTGTTTTAACTGATATAATGGGTCTTGAAGATCATGATGGAGATATGGACTTTAAAGTTGCTGGTACATTTGATGGCATAACAGCCCTTCAAATGGATATAAAACTTGGTGGCATTAGTCTTGATGTTTTAAGAGAAGCTTTATATCAGGCTAAGCAAGGTAGAGAGCATATACTTAAATTAATGCAAAAAGCAGATGAAGAAATAGTTATAAACGATGCAATACTTCCTAAAATGGAGCTTTTTAAAATAGAGCCTAGTAAGATAGTTGATATAATCGGACAAGCTGGAAAGACAATCAAAGAAATCATTGAAAGATTTGGTGTTGCTATAGATTTGGATAGAGAAAAGGGTGAAGTAAAAATTTCTGGAAATAGTAAAAATAGTGTAGATGGTGCTAAAGATTATATTATAGAATTAACTTCTAAAGAGAATAAATTTAATAGAAAATCAAACGACAGAAGAGACAATCATAGACAAAAACCAGTATTTAATATAGGTGATGAGTTTGATGGTAAAGTAAAAAGCGTTGTTGATTTTGGTGTGTTTGTTGAATTAAAAGATGGTGTTGATGGGCTTTTGCATAAATCCAAAATCCAAAATCCTTTAAATGTTGGAGATATTGTGAGAGTTGTCGTAAGCGAACAAAAAGGCTCAAAAGTATCTTTATCATTGGTTTAAAAATAGTTAGGAATAAAAATGAAATATAAAAAGATTCTTTTTCCAATTGGTGCAGGAGATGATGCAACATCAATAATTTATGGCGCCTTGCAAGTTGCAAAGTGGCTTAAAGTTCATATTGAAGTTTTATCTTGTCAGATAGATCCTAGTATAGTATATAATATGAAAATGACATTAAGAGGCGGTGTTTTATTTGAAGAGTTTTTAAAATCAGCAAAGGCTGATTTGGAAGAAGAGCATATGAAAAATAAAAATGCCTTTATCAAGATGTGCAAAGAGCTTGACATCGAGGTTAGTGATAATGCTATAAATGGCAAAGCTAGTGCCAATTTTATTATTAAAGATGGTAAAAGAAGTGTCGTTGTGGAAAGAGAATCTAAATTTTATGATCTTATCGTTGCAGCTGTTCCTATTACTGGTAAAATTACCGGGACATTTGAATCAGCTGTTATGAAAAGCGGAAAAGATTGTATAGTTATTCCTAGAAATTTAACTAAGTTTGAGCCAAAAAATATACTTGTAAGTTGGACCTCTACCCCAAATAGTGCTAGGGCTTTAACAAACTCTCTTGATTTATTAAAAAAAGCAGATAGGATCCATTGTATCACAGCAAAGAAATCTTTTAATGAAGATAATGGACATGCTATAAATAAATTAGAGGATTATTTAAAAATGCATGATATTAATGCAACTTGTGAGGTTATTAATACTTATTCGATTCCGGGTAAAGCACTTGCAAAAGTTGCTAGTGATGGTAATTTTGATTTGGTTGTTGCTGGAAGACAGGGTGAAAATGGACTAAGGGAGATGGTTTTGGGCGGAACTTCAAAATTTTTCTTAGAGCATACAAAAGTTCCGATTTTTATGTAATTTCAACACAAAAATAGAAAAATAATTACATGGTGTTTTGAATTTTATTTATTATGCCATGTATTTTTTATTATAAAAATAATTTACTTTTAAATTTTACTTGATACAATTTCTAAAATTTTTTAAGGTGTCTATTGTGCAAAAAGTTTTTTTATCCCCTCCGAATATGAGCGGTAAAGAAGAAGAGTATATATCAAATGTTTTTAAAAGCAACTATATAGCTCCTCTTGGAGAATATGTTGATAAGTTTGAAAATATAGTTAAGGCATACACAAAATCAAACGATGCTTTGGCACTAAGTAGTGCTACATCAGCAATACATTTAGCGCTTAGAGTTTTAGGAATAAAACAAGATGATATAGTTTTGGCTTCAACATTTACATTTATAGCATCTGTCTCACCAATTCTTTATGAAAAGGCCATTCCTGTTTTTGTAGATTGTGATGATAGCTGGAATTTAAGTCCAGAGCTTTTAAAAGTAGCTATAAAAAATAGTCCTAAAAAACCAAAGGCTCTTATACTAACTCATCTTTATGGCCAATCTTGCAAAATGGATGAAATATCTGATATTTGTAAAAACGAAGGTATCTTTTTAATAGAAGATGCTGCTGAAGCACTTGGTGGATTTTATAAAGATAAAGCGCTTGGAAGTTGTGGTGATTTGGGTGCTTATAGCTTTAACGGAAATAAGATTATCACTACATCTGGAGGCGGAATGCTCGTTGGGGATAATAAGCTTATAAAAAAAGCAAGGTTTTATTCGACTCAAGCAAGAGAACCTATGCTTCATTATGAACATAATGAGTATGGATATAATTATAGATTAAGCAATGTTTTAGGAGCTATCGGTTTAGCTCAAATGGAAGTTTTAGATGAAAGAGTTAGGCAAAAAAGAGCTGTGTTTGAAATTTATAAAGAGCATTTAAGTGATATTTTGGATTTCATGCCTGAAATTGAAAATTCTCGCGGAAACAGATGGCTTAGTACCGGGGTATTTAAAGAAAAAAATATAAATTTAAAAATAATTGAAAAACTATCTAAAAACAACATAGAAAGTAGACCACTTTGGAAACCTATGCACTTACAGCCATTATTTAAAGATAGTCTGAGTTTTGTTGATGGAACTAGTGAGAGTTTATATAATGATGGGATTTGCCTACCAAGTGGCAGTTGTTTAGATATTGCTACACAAGAAAAAATTATAAATTTAATAAGACAAGAGATAAAGTGTTAAAAACTACAAAATTAAAAAGACTGATATTTTTTATTTTTGGTGATATTGTATTATTTTGCATATCTATATATTTTGCTTTTTTGTTGAGGTTTAATGGCTTTATACCAGATGTTTTTTATACAGGTTTTTTTATTAGTTTGGTGTCATTAAATATAATAAAACTTTTCTTTATGTGGTTTTTTAAAATTTATAGAGTTCCGTGGAGATTTTTTGGACTTAATGAGGCTAGGAAAATTTTTATAGCTCATTTTTTTTCGTTTGTATCTTTTTATTTTTTATTTTTATATTTTCAAGATTTATTTAATCCCTTTCCTAGAAGTGTAATATTTATAGATTTTGTTATTTCTTATTTGTTTATCGGTGGATTTAGGATATCAAAGCGTATGTTTTTGGATTTTTCAGTAAAAACAAAGCAGGGTAAAGCTTGTATCGTTATCGGGGCTACAAACAAAACTATACAAATTTTTAAAGGCTTGAAAGATGGCTATATAGATGATTTTTATGCCGTTGGTGTTTTTGATAAAAGACAAGAGCTTATTGGCACTTATTGTGGTGGATTTTTGGTTCAAGACAAAACAAGTATAAAAAAAATTGTCGATGATTATAGTGTTAAAACAGCTATAATAGCTTTGAACTTAAATCAAAATGAGTTAAAAGAACTTTTTGATGAGCTTATGGTTTATGGAATACGAGATATTAAACTTTTTTCATTGATTGAAGATAATCCAATAAAAGACATTCGTATAGAGGATTTGTTGGCTAGAAAACCAAAAGATTTAGACCAAGAGATACTTGCTAAATTTATTTGTGATAAGGTTGTTTTGGTAACCGGAGCTGGTGGAAGTATAGGCTCTGAAATAGTAAAACAGTGTTTAAAATTTGGTTCAAAAAAAATTATTTTAGCTGATAATAGTGAGTTTAATCTTTATAAAATATCAGAAGAAACTAACGATGTTAGATGTATTTGTAAGATGGTTGATATTACAAATCTCCAAGATATAGAGAATATATTTTTAGATTATAAACCTGATATAGTTATACATGCGGCTGCTTATAAACATGTTTTTTTGTGTGAATTAAATCCTTTGGCTGCTGTTAAAAATAATATTATAGGAACAAAAAATATTATAGATTTATCAAAAAAATACAATGTTAAAAAGGTTGTGGTTATATCATCAGATAAGGCTGTTAGACCAACAAATATTATGGGAGCTACAAAAAGAGTTTGTGAATTGTATGCTTTAAATTCTAATGAAGATAGTAGTTGCGAAATAGTTTGTGTTCGTTTTGGAAATGTTTTAGGAAGTAGTGGTAGTGTTATACCAAAGTTTAAATCACAAATAGCTCAAAATAAACCTTTAAGTGTAACTCATCCTGAAATAACTAGATATTTTATGCTTACTAGCGAGGCTTGCCAACTTGTATTGCAAGCTGCATCTATAGCTTCTGGTGGAGAGCTGTTTGTTCTTGATATGGGAGAGCCTGTTAAGATACTAGACCTTGCTAAAAAAATGCTTTTTCTTTCAAATAAAGAGCATTTGGGTGTGAAATTTGTTGGTCTTAAAATGGGTGAAAAATTATATGAAGAATTGCTTGTTAACAAAGATGATATTCAAACAAAATTTGAATCAATATTTGTTACAAAATATGAAAAATATGATATTGTGAAATTAAATAAAGAGATACAGCACCTTATCACTTTAAAAAATGATAAAATTTGTGAAGTATTAAAAGATATAGTTCCTGATTTCAACCACGAATTAAATTTAAAGGATTAAAAATTGGTCA
The DNA here is from genome assembly GCF_002022005.1 of Campylobacter pinnipediorum subsp. caledonicus. NCBI lineage: Bacteria > Pseudomonadati > Campylobacterota > Epsilonproteobacteria > Campylobacterales > Campylobacteraceae > Campylobacter > Campylobacter pinnipediorum. Next base: position 1,251,771 of record NZ_CP017258.1, on the reverse strand, counting down.
TAAAAGACATACAAAGATTTAGCGATGTAAGATACAAAGCAAGAGCATATTTGTGTTATATTTTTGAAAGAAATATTCCAAATAGATTGCCAGGCGCAAACTTGCAAAATATAAAAGATGGTTTTGATAAGGTTGTTCATGAGATAGAGAATTTTGATGCATTTTATATACTTGATAAAAATGGAGTTCAGGTAGAAAATGCTCTTAGTGCAAAGAAGGAATACTGTGTTGGAGCTGGTGAAAATAGGGCCAATAAAGCTTATTATTATTCTACTGTAAAGTTAAGAAGATTTTTTTTAAGTGACCCATATCCATCGGTGCTAGATGGTAAGCTTTGTGTTACTGCAAGTATGCCGGTTTATAATGAAAAAAATGAGTTAAAATTTATAGCTTGTATAGATATATCTCTTGAAAATATTTTAAGCATTGTTGATAGTGGAGGTATTGAAAGACATTTTGGTAATTTTTTAAAAAGCGTTTATACTTTATTTTGTGGATCGCTTTTTATGATATGTGCTTTTTTGTTTTGGCATGGAGTAAAAAGTTTTATATCACATACATCAAATATCCAAATAGAACAAATTTTTGAATCAACCATTATATTGACATTGGCACTTGCTATTTTTGATTTAGTAAAGACTATTTTTGAAGAAGAGGTTATGGGCAAAAACCATGATGAAACGAGCGTGGTATATAAAACAATGGTTAGATTTATTGGCTCTATTATAATAGCGCTTGCCATTGAGGCACTTATGCTTGTGTTTAAATTTGCTATTACTTCACCGGAAAATATTATAAATGCTATTTATTTAATAGGTGGTGTTGCACTTCTTATGGTGGCTCTTAGCATTTATTTAATTAGTGTAAAAAAGCAAGATAGATGATTTTTATAAAATAAAATTATTATTTTAAAAATTAATTGCTATTTTTTTTATTTTTAAATAGTAATAATTATAAAAATAAGAGAGCTTTTTTTATCTTTTAGAATAATTAAAGCTTTAATAAATAGATTTTTTGATAGAATAAAGCATTTTTTTTAAAAAGGATATTATGTGAAAATATTAGTAGTAGATGATAGTTCAACTATGAGAAGAATCATAAAAAATACTTTGCAAAGGCTTGGCCATCAAGATATTTTAGAGGCCGAGCATGGTAGCGAGGCTTGGAATTTATTAGGACAACATAGTGATATTAATGTTTTAATAACTGACTGGAATATGCCTGAAATGAATGGGTTAGAGCTTGTTAAAAAAGTTCGTGCAGAGGAAAAATATGTTGATATGCCGATAATAATGGTAACAACAGAAGGCGGAAAAGCTGAGGTTATAACTGCTTTAAAAGCCGGTGTAAATAACTACATAGTAAAACCTTTTACACCGCAAGTTTTAAAAGAAAAACTTGAAGACGTTTTAGGTTAATGAAAGATAATTTTTATGAGTTAAGTGTTAAAACACTTAAATTTTACCCTGAGATATTGGAGTTTATTTTTTTACTTGGCTTTACTTGTGTGGAAGAGTGTGAGAATAATGAAATTTTGTTGCGCGATGAATCTGATTTGAGTGAAGTTGAGTGGGGTATAAAAGAATATATAGATAGAATTTGCCAAACTTTAAATATTGATAGTGATTTGGTAACTAATTTAAGTATTAGAGAAAACAAAGATTGGATAAATGAATATAAACAAGCTATTAAACCAATTTTGTTGGATAATTTTTATATACGCCCTAGTTGGGAAAAAGAGCTTGATGGTGTCAAAAATATAATAATAGACCCAGCACTTGCTTTTGGGTCAGGTCATCATGAAAGCACAAGCTCTTGTGTTTTATTTTTACAAAAATATGCAAAAGAAAATTTACATGCAATAGATGTTGGTTGTGGTAGCGGAATACTTAGTATATTGATGTCAAAACTTGGTTGCGTCGTTGATGCTTGTGATACAGATGAGCAGGCTGTTAAAAGCTCTATTGAAAATGCAAAATTAAATAATGTTAAATATAATAAAATATGGACAGGTTCAATATCTGATTTAAATATTAAATATGATATTGTTGTTGCAAATATTATAGCTGATGTTATATTTATGCTTGAAAAAGATTTAAAAAATATTTTAAAAGATGGTGCATACTTAGTTTTGTCGGGCATATTAGCAAAATATGAAACTCGTATCAAAGATACTTTTAAAGAGTTTGAATTAGTTGAACAAAAACAGCTTAATGATTGGGTTAGTTTTGTGTTTAAAAAATAATTTTTAAGAGGAAATTAATGAATAATAAAAAACAAAATAATAACGATAATGGCAATTTCTTTAATAAGAATCCAATTTTTATTTTTGCTATTTTTTCTATTGTGATTATATTGATTTTCAGAAGTTTAACTGGAGACAGCATGATGGGCTCTATTGGCTCTAATGCTCAAACGAAAAATATAGCATATTCTGATTTTAAAGATATGGTTAGAGGTAAACAAATAACACAAGTAGCTATATCAGACAGCACAATTAAAGCAGTATCAAATGATAGATATGTTTATATAGTAAAAAGAGTTTCTGACCCAACATTGATACCTATGCTTGAGCAAAATGGTGTTGAGTTTGGAGCATATAGTGATACGAATTGGTTTAGTGAGTTACTTTTTTCTTGGGTTCTTCCTGTTTTTATATTTTTTGGAATTTGGATGTTTTTGGCTAGTAGAATGCAAAAAAATATGGGCGGAGGAATTTTAGGTATAGGAAGTGCCAAAAAGCTTATAAACTCTGAAAAACCAAAAACTACATTTAATGATGTTGCAGGCGTAGAAGAAGCAAAAGAAGAAGTTGAGGAGATTGTTGATTATCTTAAAAATCCAGATAAATATCTTCGTCTCGGTGCAAAAATACCAAAGGGCATTTTGTTGGTTGGGCCTCCAGGAACAGGTAAAACATTGCTTGCAAGAGCTGTTGCCGGCGAAGCAAATGTTCCATTTTTCTCAATGTCCGCTTCTAGTTTTATAGAGATGTTTGTTGGTGTTGGTGCTAGCCGTGTTAGGGATCTTTTTGAAAATGCAAAAAAAGAATCTCCAGCCATTGTCTTTATAGATGAGATAGATGCTATAGGAAAGAGTAGAAACTCAAGCCCTATGGGAGGAAACGATGAAAGAGAACAAACTTTAAATCAACTTTTATCTGAAATGGATGGTTTTGATGCTGATAAGGCTCCTGTTATAGTTATAGCTGCTACAAATAGACCAGAGGTTTTGGACGCTGCTTTACTTAGACCTGGTCGTTTTGATAGACAAGTTTTAGTAGATAAACCTGATTTTAAAGGCAGGATAGATATATTAAAAGTTCACATGAAAGATGTTAAAGTTTCAGATGATGTAAACTTAGAAGAGATCGGAAGATTAACAACTGGTTTGGCTGGAGCTGATTTACAAAATATAATAAATGAAGCAGCTTTACTTGCTGGTAGAAATTCAAAAAAAGTTGTAGAACAAAATGATCTTGTAGAGGCTGTTGAGAGATCAATAGCTGGACTAGAAAAAAAATCACGCAGAGTAAATCCTAAAGAGAAAAAGATAGTAACTTATCATGAAAGTGGACATGCCTTGATAGCTGAAGTTACTAAAGGTGCTAAAAAGGTTAGTAAGGTTTCTGTTATACCTCGTGGTTTGGCAGCTCTAGGGTATACGCTAAATACTCCAGAAGAAAATAAATTTATGATGCAAAAGCATGAACTTTTGGCTGAAGTTGATGTATTGCTTGCTGGTAGAGCGGCCGAAGAGATTTTTATAAAAGAGATTTCAACAGGCGCTAGCAATGATCTAGAAAGAGCAACAGATATATTAAAAGCTATGATTAGTATTTATGGCATGAGTGATGTTGCTGGACTTATGGTGCTTGAGAAACAAAGAAATAATTTTTTAGGTGGTCAAAGCATAAAAGATTATAGTGATAAGATGGCTGAAAAAGTTGATGAATTTGTAAAAAATATGCTTGATACTAGATATGCCGAAGTTTTACAAACACTCAAAACTTATAGCGGTGCGATAGAAGATATGGTAAAAGCATTATATGAAGAAGAAACAATTAGTGGTGAAAAAGTTAGAGAAATTATAGCAAATTATGAGGAAGTAAATAACATGCCTACTCGCTTAGATAATTCAAAAGATGATTTTTCTGACAACAAGGTTTAATTAAAAAATCTACGGTAAAATCATCCGTAGATTTTTATAAAATTTATTAATTATTGGATTTTGAATTATGAATGAATTAAAAAAAATACAGCTTATGTATGTCTTACCAAATTTATTTACAGCAGCTAGTGCTTTTACTGGTGTTGTGAGTATAATTTCATCTATCAATGGACAGTATTCTAAAGCTATACTTTATGTATTTTTGTCTTTGATTTTTGATGGATTAGATGGTCGTGTAGCAAGACTTACCAAAACTACTAGTAAATTTGGTGTTGAATTTGATAGCTTAGCTGATTTGGTTGCTTTTGGTGTTGCTCCAAGTATTCTTTTTTATCTCGCTATTGGGTATCAATTTGGTAAATTTGGAGCTTTAATTAGTGCTATTTTTGTTGTTTTTGGAGCCATAAGATTGGCTCGCTTTAATGTAACAACTGGCACTTATGAACCAAATGTTTTTATAGGACTACCTATACCTACCGCGGCTATAGTTTCTGTGGTATGGGTAGGATTTTATATAGAGTATGATTTTTTGAAAGGGTTTGAACTAGTTTTTATGTTTTTTAAAGCCATTTTGGGTATGTTGATGGTAAGTAATATTCGTTATCCTAGCTTTAAAAAGATAAACCTAAAACAGATGCATGTTTTAAGAACATTGATTGGACTTGTTGTTACCTTTTCCATGTTGTATTTATATCCACTAGAAAGCTCTATGGTTATAACAAGCGCTTATGTGTTATATGGTTTGGCAAGAGCTGGCATAATGTATAGCAAAAATTTAAAAAAGGAGAGCAAATGATTTTTTGTATTACTAAAATCATAATATTTATTTTTGAAAATAAAAACTTTCCTCTATTGCTACTTAGGTAGTAAAATTACTTCACTTTTAACTCAATAATATACAAGATTTATACGAGATGTTGCAAGTAGTTGGCTTATAACAGACCTTTCTGCTTCACCTGCTGCTGTTTCTTTGATACAAGCGGCTACAACATTACCTGTATTTTTACTTGCTATACCAGCTGGGGTATTTTAGATAGGCGTAAATTTCTAATAGCAATACAGCTTTTATTAGCTTCAAGCAGTATTAGCTTGATGTTTTTATCTATGACTGGACTCCAGTCTGTTGCTACTTTGGTTTTGTTTACCTTTGTTGGTGGTATAGGTGCTGCTTTAATGGAACCTACTTGGCAGACAATAGTTCCTGAATTAGTGCAACGCAAAGAGTTAAAAAACGCAGTCGCTTTAAATTCATTAGTGATAAATATAGCAAGGGCTGTTGGGCCTGCTGTGGGTGGTGTTGTTTTAGCTCAGTTTGGTGCTTATTTTGCTTATGGAATGGATGTTATAAGCTATGTTTTTGTTATCTCTGCTTTACTTTGGTGGAAGCCACAAGTAAAAGTTAAAGATGAGCTTTTTGAAAACTTTGGCGGTGCTTTTAGAGCAGGTCTTAGATATGCAAAATCAAGCAAACCTTTACATGCAGTTTTGTTTAGAACTATTATATATTTTATATTTGTTAGTGCTATGTGGGCTTTACTTCCTTTGGTCGCTCGTAAGCTTTTATCAGGCATGTTGGATTTTACGGAATACTTTTGGCTTCAATAGGTCTTGGTGCTATTGTTCTTCCAAGACTAAGAAAAAGGTTTGATTCTGACAAGTTAATAGTATTATCAGCTATTTTAAGCGGCATTGTTATGCTTGGTTTGTCTTTTGCGCCACCTAAATTTATAGCTGTAATTGCTGTATTTTTCTTAGCTTCAGCTTGGATTATAGCTTTAACAACTCTTAATAGTGTAACTCAAACTATATTGCCAAATTGGGTTCGTGGTCGCTCACTTGCCATATATATTACTACCTTTAATGGCGCAATGACTGCTGGTAGTTTGATATGGGGTGTTGTTGCTCAGTATATTGGTATAAGCCTTACTTTGGTTGGGGCTGCTATTTTGCTAGTTGTAGCAAATATTTTAGCTAGTAGAAAAAAACTACCACTTGGAGAAGATGATTTAAATCCAGCACAGCATTGGGAAGAGTCATATACTCATTCTAAGATAGATTTACATCGTTCGCCTGTTTTGGTTCAAGTTGAGTATTTAGTAAAAAAATCAGACCAAGAAGAGTTTTTACATAAAATAAAAAAACTAGCAGAACATAGAAAAAAAGATGGTGCGTATGCTTGGGGGATAGTTCAAAGCACTCACGATGAGGAAATTTTGCTTGAATGGTTTTTTGTTGAAAATTGGGCAGAGCATTTAAGGCAGCACAATAGGGTTTCTAAGGTTGATGCTATGCTTCAAGCAGAAGTTAATGCATATCATCAAGGAGAAAAACCTAACATAAAACATTTTGTAGGCATGAGCTAATAAAATATATTTAACATAAAATTAGAAAATATATAGTGTATTTTAAGTAAAACAAAGCTTTTTTTATGTATTATTTCAGCTCATAAGGCTTTATAAAGTAGGGGATAGATCCGAAATAAGCTTTAAAATTTTAAGGAGAATGACGATGAAAAAAATCGTTTTATTACTTTTATCTCTCACTGCTTTTGCATTTGCTGCAGGTGCAGATGGTGAAATGAACAACTCAATGATTAGATCAGCTTCTGTTTTAGCTGCTGGTATAGGTCTTGGCCTTGCTGCTCTTGGTGGTGCTATAGGTATGGGAAATACCGCTGCTGCTACTATTAGTGGAACAGCTAGAAATCCCGGCGTTGCTAGTAAGCTTATGACAACCATGTTTGTTGCTCTTGCGATGGTCGAAGCACAAGTTATTTACGCATTGGTTATAACTCTTATCGTTCTATACGGTAACCCTATGCTTGGATAATAAATAATTTTTTATGCTCTATATTTTATAGGGCATATTATCTTTGCGACCTTGGTGGAATTGGTAGACACGCTATCTTGAGGGGGTAGTGCCAGTAGGTGTGCGAGTTCAAGTCTCGCAGGTCGCACCATCTAATTTTCTATTATATACATCTATGCTTACTTGTTGGCATTAAATAATAATTTTGATTATCTTTGCTATTTAAAATTTTGCTAATAACTTTTGCTGTATTATTTTCGCCTTTATTGCCCTTTATAAATTTTTATTAAAAATTTATAGCATCCGTCATTAATCCTTGGAATTAATTTTTTATTTTTAGTTTATTGAGTGTCGCTATAATAAAATAAAACATATTAATCAAATATAAATTTATTGCATTTATAAATTTTCTCGATTAAAACGCTTTTTAATCATATTTAAGATAATATTCATTTTTTATTTATTTAGAAATTTATCAAAAAGGGGGAATTTATGAAGATAATTTTTATGGGAACGCCTGATTATGCTACTGAGATTTTGCGTCAAATTTTAATTGAAGGTATAGAAGTATTAGCTGTTTTTACAAATCCAGATAGACCAGTGGGAAGAAAACAAATTTTAACACCGCCAAGTGTGAAGCTATTTTTACAAGAAAATGGATACAAAATAGATATTTTTCAGCCAAAAAATTTGAGGGATGAGGATACAATAAAAAAAATAAAAGAATTAAATCCTGATTTTATAGTTGTTGCTGCTTATGGTAAAATTTTACCAAAAGATATTTTAAAAATAACCCCCTGTATAAACTTACATGCATCTATTTTACCAAAATATAGAGGCGCTAGCCCTATCCAATCAGCATTATTAGCTGGAGAAAAACAAACCGGAGTAACAACGATGCTTATGAATGAAGGGCTTGATACAGGCGATATGCTTGAGTTTGAGTATACAACCTGTGAGCACAAAACAAGCAAAGAGTTGTTTGATGAATTAGCTCAAATGGCTGGGAGATTAATCATATCTACACTTAAAAATTTCAATACTCTAAAACATATAAAACAAGATGAAGGCAATGCAAGTTATTGCAAAAAAATCACAAAACAAATGGGGCTTGTTAGTTTTAAAGATACAACGGCTGAAATTTATAATAAATTTAGAGCTTTTGATCCTTGGCCTAGTATATTTTTAGAAAATGGATTAAAAATTATTGATTTAAAACCAAGTAATAAAAAGGGTAATTGCGAAGAAATAATAGATATAACCGAAAAAAGCTTTTTTGTTGCTACACGTGATTTTTCGGTAGAAATTTTTAGCATACAAGAACCTGGTAAAAAGGCGGTTAAGGCTATAGATTTTATAAATGGAAAGAGGCTTAAAGTTGGTAGTAGAATTTCTTGATGAATGTGAATCAACACATCTGCATTTAGTAAATTTGCTAAAATCAAATGCCATAAAACCGCCCCATACTATATCAACCAAGATACAAACAAATGGTGTTGGTAGTCGTGGTAATAGTTGGCTTGGATATGAAGGCAATCTTTTTTTGTCTGTTTGTGTTGATAAAAACAGTATACCAAATGATTTAAATGATGCCTCAATATCTATATATTTTTCTATGATTTTAAAAGAATATCTTAAATCATTTGGGTCAAATGTATGGGTAAAATGGCCTAATGATTTTTATATAAATGATAGGAAAATAGGTGGAATTTTAAGCACAAAAATAAACGACAATTACATAATTAGCTTAGGATTAAATTTAGTTAAATCTCCAGAAAATGCGGACATTTTAGATATAAATTTGTCGGCAGATAGCATAGTATGGGGCTTTTGCGAGCAAATAGATAAAATGATTTCATGGAAGCATATTTTTAGCAAATTTAAGATAGAATTCGAAAAATCAAAAAAGTTCATAACACATATTGATGGATATAGTGTTGATCTGTCGCAAGCTACGCTTTGTGAAGATGGAGCTATTTTTATAAACAATAAAAAGGTGTATTCTTTAAGATGAGTGAAGTAATAACTATAGCAAACCAAAAAGGTGGAGTTGGTAAAACAACAACTGCTGTAAATTTAGCAGCTTCTCTAGCTGTAGCAGAAAAAAAAGTTCTGCTTATAGATATAGATCCACAAGCAAATGCTACAACTGGCATGGGCTTTAATAGAAGTGATTATGAGTTTAATATCTATCATGTCTTAACAGGATCAAAAAAATTATCAGAAATAGTGCTAAAAACACAGATACCAACTCTATTTTTGGCACCTGCAAATATAGGCTTAGTAGGAATAGAAAGAGAATTTGATGATAAGAGCAGGGATTTTAAACTTGTATTAAAAAACAAACTTGATGAGATAAGAAGCGATTATGATTTTGTTATAATAGACAGTCCTCCGGCGCTTGGAAGCCTGACTATAAATGCATTAAGTGCAAGTGATAGTGTTATCATACCTGTTCAGTGCGAATTTTATGCATTGGAAGGTCTTGCAATGATGTTAAATACAATCAAACTAGTAAAAAGTGAAACAAATCCAAAGCTTAACGTAAAAGGATTTTTGCCAACTATGTTTAGCTCTCAAAATAATCTAGCAAAAGATGTTGTAACAAATCTAAAACAACATTTTAAGCATAAGCTTTTTATGTGTGGACTAAACCCAGATGATGATTTGGTTGTAATCCCAAGAAATGTTAAGCTAGCTGAAAGCCCTAGCTTTGGCAAACCGGTCATATTGTATGATATAAAATCAGCTGGTTCTTTAGCATATCAAAACTTAGCATATTCTATCTTGGAGTAATAATGGCAAAAAAAACAGGACTTGGCGGAAGAGATTTTGGTGTTGTATTTAGCGATGTTGAAGCCGCTTACAACAAAGTATTTGAAACCGATAAAAGCATAGTAAAACAAATAAATATCTCGCTTATATCAAATAACCCATATCAACCAAGAAAAAATTTCAACAAAGAAGCACTTGATGAACTTAGCGAAAGCATAAAAAGACACGGACTAATTCAACCAATAGTTGTTATTCAAAAAGATGATGGCTATATGCTTATAGCAGGAGAGCGAAGACTTAGGGCAACAAAACTTCTTGGCAAAGAAAAAATCTCAGCAATAATAGCCGATATAGAATCTAATAATCTAAGAGAACTTGCTCTTATTGAAAATATACAAAGAGAGAACCTAAACTCAATAGAGCTTGCATTATCATACAAAGAGCTGATAAACGAATATCAAATCACACAAGAGGCTTTGGCTGATATCTTACATAAGTCAAGAACACAAATAACAAACACAATGAGATTGTTAACCTTACTTCCTTCAACACAGGATTTATTGGTAGAAGAAAAACTTTCCCAGGGTCATGCTAAAATCATAGTTGGTTTAAGTCCTGAGAATGAAAAACTTATCGTAGATACAATAATCGGTCAAAAACTAAACGTTAGAGACACGGAAAAATTAGTAAAAAAACTAAAAACCAAAAACGTGTCAACCAATAAAAAACAAAGCGTGGAATTTGAACATCAAAATGAGCTAATAAGATTAAAAAAATCACTTGAAAATTTTAAAATAAAAACAAAAATTCAAAATAAAAAAGTTATTTTAGAATTTAAAGATGTTTCGCAAATTCAAGCATTTTTAGATAAATTAGAATAATTTTCAAAAATTTAATATAACTTTTTTGTATTTTATTGTAAAATCATTGGTAATTTAAATTATTTATAAAAATTAAGGAGGATAGATGTTAGAAATAAATCCTAGTCTTGTTATCTTAACAGCTATTATTTTTCTGATTCTAATTGCTGTTTTAAATTCATTGCTTTATAAGCCAATGCTTAAATTTCTAGATGACAGAAATACTTTTATAAAAGATAAAGAGGATAGTGTTAACAAAAATAACAGCGACCTTGGAGTTTACGAACAAGAGATACAAAGCATTATTTCAAATGCAAGAAATGAAGCAAATGCTATAAAACAAGAAGCTTTAAATTCTTCAAAAACATTAGCACAAGCTGAAATAAAACAAAAAAAATTACATCTTGAAGAAGAATATTTAAAATTTACAGAAGAATTAAACAGCAAAAAAGATGCATTAAAAAATGAACTCATGCTGAAAGTGCCTGAGTTGAAAGAAATATTAAATAATAAAATAGCAAGGATTTAAACCATGATCTCAAAATATAAAATATTATTTTTTATGACCCCTGTTTTTTTGCTAGCATCTTCAGAACATGCAAACTATGATATAGTAGAAAGAACTCTTAATTTTTTATTATTTTTTGGTATATTGTTATATTTTATAGCAAAACCTTTGAAACAAATGTATCTAGATAGAATAAATTCAATAGCAAATAAACTTGATAGCATACAAGAAAAATTAAAAGCATCAAACAACAAAAGAGATGAAGTATTAAGAAGAGTTGAAGACTCAAAAATAAATGCTGCAAATCTTATAGAAACTGCTAAAAAAGAGGCTATTATTATAAAAGAAAAAATCAAAAAAGAGAGCGAACTGGATATTTTAAACCTAGAAAAAAGTTTCAAAGAACAAAAAGAATTTGAAGAAAGAAAGATGGTTAAAAATCTAGTAAATGAAATATTAAACAACATATTTGACAATAAAGATTTAAAATTAGATCAAAAAGAGCTTGTAAATATAATACTTAAAAAGGTTGCATAATGAATGAAATAGTTGCAAAAAAATATGTAAAAGCTATTTTAAATGGCTCTTCTTCAACTGATTTGGATATTTTTATTGAGAATTTGGAAAATATATCTAGTGCTTTTGAAAATGAAAAATTTCAAAATATCATAACTATGCCAGCTTTAAAAAATGATTTAAAAGTTGATTTTTTAATATCATTGGCTACAAGTAGTAATGATAAATTTAATAATTTAATAAAATTGTTAGCTAAAAATAAAAGACTTGAACTAATTCCAGCTATATTGGCTGAGCTAAAAACAAAAAAAGCTAATATGCAAAATGTTTACATTGGTAAAATATATGGCGAAGTTGAATTAGACAATAAACAAAAAGAGGATATAGAAGAGAAATTCTCAAAGAAGTTTAATGCAAACATTAAGCTTGATGTTGTAAAAAAGAAATACAATGGAATAAAAGTAGAATTAGATGAATTAGGCATAGAGGTTAGCTTTTCGGTAGATAGACTGAAGGCACAAATTAACGAATATATATTAAAAGCAATTTAAGAAGGAGCATACGCGTGAGTGTTAAAAATAAAGCTGATGAAATTAGCACTATCATCAAAGAGAGAATTGAAAATTTTGAATTAAATATCGATGTTGAAGAGACAGGTAAGGTTATATCTGTTGCTGATGGTGTTGCAAATGTTTATGGACTTAAAAACATTATGGCTGGCGAGATGGTTGAATTTGAAAGTGGCGAAAGAGGAATGGCTCTTAACCTTGAAGAAAGTAGTGTTGGTATAGTTGTACTTGGTAAAACAAATACTATTTCAGAAGGAACATCTGTAAAAAGATTAAAAAAGCTACTTCGTGTTCCAGTTGGTGATGCTCTAATAGGTCGTGTTGTAAATGCACTTGGTGAACCTATAGATGCAAAAGGACCAATAGAAGCTACAGAAACTAGATTCGTTGAAGAAAAAGCTAAGGGAATTATGGCTAGAAAATCAGTTCACGAGCCTCTTCAAACAGGTATTAAAGCTATTGATGCACTTGTTCCGATAGGTCGTGGACAACGTGAATTAATAATTGGCGATAGACAAACAGGAAAAACAACTGTTGCGATAGATACTATAATAAACCAAAGAGGTCAAGATGTAGTATGTATATATGTTGCCATAGGTCAAAAGCAATCAACAGTTGCACAAGTTGTAAAAAAACTTGAAGAATATGGAGCTATGGACTACACTATCGTTGTAAGTGCTGGTGCAAGTGATGCCGCTGCATTACAATATCTTGCACCATATGCTGGTGTAACAATGGGTGAATATTTTAGAGATAACTCTCGTCATGCATTGATTATATATGATGATTTATCAAAACACGCTGTAGCATATCGTGAAATGTCTCTTATTTTACGTCGTCCTCCAGGTCGTGAAGCTTATCCGGGAGATGTATTTTATCTACACTCAAGATTGCTTGAAAGAGCTAGTAAACTAAATGATGAGCTTGGTGCTGGTTCTTTAACAGCTTTACCTATCATAGAAACACAAGCTGGTGACGTTTCTGCATATATACCAACAAACGTTATATCAATAACAGATGGTCAGATATTCTTAGAATCAGACTTGTTTAACTCAGGAATTCGCCCTGCTATCAACGTTGGACTTTCTGTTTCAAGGGTTGGTGGTTCAGCACAGATAAAGGCTACTAAACAAGTTTCTGGAAATTTAAGACTAGACCTCGCCCAATATCGTGAGCTTCAAGCATTTGCTCAATTTGCAAGTGATCTTGATGAAAGTTCGAGAAAGCAGCTAGAGCGTGGACAAAAAATGGTTGAAGTTTTAAAACAACCTCCTTATTCTCCACTTCCTGTTGAGAATCAAGTATTGATAATATTTGCTGGTTCTAAAGGATATCTTGATGATATTGAAACTTCAAGTGTTACAAAATTTGAAGCTGAATTATATCCTTATGTTGAAGCAAAATCACCAGAAATTTTTGAACAAATAAGAACAAAAAAAGCAATAGATAAAGAGCTAGAAGAGATTTTACATAAAGTAATTAAAGAGTTTAAAGCGACTTTTTCTTCTAATTAAGGCTAAAAAATGTCAAATTTAAAAGATATAAAAAGAAAAATTAAGAGTGTTCAAAATACTCAAAAGACTACTCGAGCTATGAAGCTTGTCTCTACTGCAAAACTTAGAAAAGCAGAAGAGGCGGCGAGAAAGTCTAGAGTTTATGCTCTTAAAATAAATGAGGTTTTATCAGAAATAGCATATAAAATAAACCAATATACAGCAGTTGCAAATGAAAGTAATTTTTTCAATATTTCTAAGAAAGTTGAAAAGGTAGATATTATTTTTGTTACCGCAGACAAAGGATTGTGTGGCGGATTTAATGTTCAAACCATTAAAAATGTGAGAAGATTAGTAGAAGAATATAAATCACAAAATGCAAAAGTTCGTTTGCGTGCTGTTGGAAAAAAAGGCATTGAGTTTTTTAATTTTCAAGGTGTTGAGCTACTTAAAAAGCATGCAGGTGTTAGCTCTTCTCCAACATATGAAAAATCTCAGGAAATTATACAAGATGCTATAAATGATTTTATAAATGGTGTAACAGATAAGATAATATTGGTTCATAACGGCTATAAAAATATGATTTCGCAAGAGATAAAAATTACAGATATTGCGCCGATAGAGCCACCAAAAACATCTGATGTAAAGACAGATTCATTGATAGAATTTGAACCTGAAGATGGTAGTTCAAAAATTTTAGATGAATTGCTTAAAAAATATTTTGAATACAATATGTATTTTTCACTGGTTGACTCATTAGCCGCTGAACATAGTGCAAGAATGCAAGCTATGGACAATGCAACAAATAACGCTAAAGAAAGAGTTAAGCAGTTAAACCTAGCTTACAACAAAGCTAGACAAGAATCCATAACCACCGAACTTATTGAGATAATAAGTGGTGTTGAGTCAATGAAATAAGATAAGGAGTATAAATGAAGGGTATTATTAGTCAAGTAATGGGTCCCGTAGTAGACGTTGATTTTAATGACTATTTGCCAAAGATTAATGAAGCTATTGAAGTTTTCTTTGATGTTGAAGGCAAAAAAAATAGACTGGTTTTAGAAGTAGCTGCACACTTAGGAGATAATAGAGTTAGAACTATTGCGATGGATATGAGTGAAGGGCTTACAAGAGGTCTTGAAGCTACTGCATTAGGAACACCTATTAGCATACCAGTTGGTGAAAAGGTTTTGGGTAGAATTTTTAACGTTGTTGGTGATTTGATTGACGAAGGTGAAGATATTAAATTTGAAAATCATTGGTCTATCCATAGAGATCCGCCTCCATTTGAAGAACAAAGCACAAAAAGTGAAATTTTTGAAACAGGTATAAAAGTCGTTGACTTACTAGCTCCTTATGCAAAGGGAGGAAAAGTTGGCTTATTTGGTGGTGCTGGAGTTGGAAAAACAGTCATTATTATGGAACTTATTCACAATGTTGCTTTTAAACATAGTGGTTATTCTGTATTTGCTGGCGTTGGTGAAAGAACAAGAGAGGGTAATGACCTTTATCATGAAATGAAAGAGTCAAACGTATTGGATAAAGTTGCACTGTGCTATGGACAGATGAACGAACCACCAGGAGCAAGAAACCGTATAGCACTTACTGGTTTAACAATGGCTGAGTATTTTAGAGATGAAATGGGTCTTGATGTATTGATGTTTATAGATAATATATTCCGTTTTTCTCAATCAGGTGCAGAGATGTCAGCCTTACTTGGTCGTATCCCATCAGCGGTTGGTTATCAACCTACACTAGCAAGTGAAATGGGTAAATTCCAAGAAAGAATTACATCTACAAAAAAAGGTTCAATTACATCAGTTCAAGCTGTTTATGTTCCAGCTGATGACTTGACAGACCCAGCACCGGCAACTGTTTTTGCTCACCTTGATGCTACAACAGTTCTAAACCGTGCTATAGCTGAAAAAGGTATCTACCCAGCAGTTGATCCACTCGACTCAACATCTCGTATGCTAGACCCACAAATTCTTGGAGAAGAACACTATAAAGTTGCTCGTGGTGTTCAAGCTGTGCTTCAAAAATATAAAGATTTGCAAGATATCATAGCTATATTAGGTATGGATGAACTTAGCGAAGAAGATAAATTAACAGTTGATAGAGCAAGAAAGATAGAGAGATTTTTATCTCAGCCATTCTTTGTTGCTGAAGTTTTTACAGGTAGTCCTGGAAAATATGTTAGTCTTGAAGAAAGTATAGCCGGATTTAAAGGCATATTAGAAGGTAAATATGATGAACTTCCGGAAGCAGCATTTTATATGGTTGGAAGTATAGAAGAGGCTATTGCTAAAGCTGAAAAACTTAAGTCTTAAGCCTAAAAAGGAAGCATAAATGAATAAATTACATTTAGAAATAGTTACACCTCAAGGGCAAGTTTTTTCTGGCGATGTAAGTAGTGTTGTACTGCCTGGAAGCGATGGCGAATTTGGTGTTTTACCAAGTCATGCTTCCTTGGTTTCACTTCTTCAAGCAGGCATAATAGACATACAAGATTTGGATAACAAGCACGATATAGTTGCTATAAATTGGGGTTATGCTAAGATAGATGAAGAAAAAGTAACTATACTTGCAGATGGTGCTGTTTATATATCAGGAAATAGCGAAAGTGATTTATCTGATTCGCTAAATAAAGCTAAGGAGTTATTTAATAGTATAAGTAGTGATAAAAATGCATTTGCTGCTACTATATCAAAAATGGAAAATATTGCGAGAAATAAGTAATGACATCTATAGATATTGTTTTAAACTATTTTTCTAAGAGTAGCTTTATAACCATATTTGTATTATCTTGGCTTTCTTTATATTTTATAATAAGTTTTACAATATTATTTTCTAGAATGACAGGACTTGGAGCATTTCAAAGAAAAGAACAAAATGCTCTTGAGTCTTTGTTGATGGGTGCTAAAAATTTACCAAGAGATTCTTTTTTTAAGAAATTTATTTCAAATGGCTTAACAAAAGAAAAGCTAAATATAGCTTTAAATTTAGCTGAAAGAAAGTCAACTAGCGGTCTAGTATGGCTTGGAATTATTGCATCTACATCTCCATTTATAGGTCTTTTTGGAACCGTAGTGTCTATTTTAGAAACATTTTCTAATTTAGGAAGTAGTGCTAATACATCTTTAAATGTTATCGCTCCTGCTATATCAGAAGCACTTATCGCTACTGGGGCTGGAATATTTGTCGCTATACCAGCATATACTTTCAATCTTCTAATAAAAAGAAAAGCATATGAACTTATAGGTGTTTTGCAGCGTCAAGCCGATGTAATACTTGGTATAAAGGATGAAATTGGCTGATTTTAAATTTGATGATGATGTGCCAGAATTAAACATAACACCACTTGTTGATATTATGCTTGTATTATTAGCTATATTAATGGTTACTATGCCAACTATAGTTTATCAAGAAGATATCAACTTGCCAACCGGTTCTAAAACAAAGTCATCAAATACCTTACAAAAAGATTTGACCGTTTTTATAAATGAAAAACGTGAAATTAAAATAGAACAGCATAAAATGTCTTTAGAAGAATTTCCAGATAATATATTGTTAATTGGGCAAAAGTATGAGAAAAACTCGCCGGTTTACATAAAAGCCGATAAAAATCTAAAATATGATGATGTTATGTTTGCGTTAAAAACGCTTAAAAACTCCGGATTTACCAAAGTAGCATTGCAAACAAATTAAATAACTTTATGTTAAATTTTAAATTTCCCACAATAAGCTCTTTTTTGGTTTCTCTTTGCTTATATGTAAGTATTGTTGCTATTATTTTAATAAATATTTCAACTTTTACAGATCCAATTAAAAAATACACAGATAAAAAAGATTCTTTTATGGATGTTATGATCGTAGAACAAGAGTTATCAACTGAGATAAAAGCACCAGAAAAGAAAGAAGAAAAAGAAATAGCAAAAGAAGATCAACCTGAAAAGAAGCAAGAAGAAAAAGAAAAAACAAACACCACAAATAAACAAACAACACAGGCAGCACAAAAAGAAGAAGAGCAAGTTGTAGTTAGTGAAAAAAAACCTAGTTTAAAAGACTTATTTAAAGATATAGATACAAAACAATTACAGCAAAAAGAGAAAAAAAGTACAAAAATACAAAGCAGAAAAAAAGATGAGAAAAAAAACTCAACAACAAAAATAAACAAAGCGACAAATATCATAGAAAGTTTAAAAATAGACGAAGTAGCAAAAACTCCAGAAAGTCAAAGTACTGGAACATATGATCCATTACTAGGTGCTATACAAAATCAAATTGAAAGAGCTTGGAGAAGCTATAAGGCTGATTCCGATAATAAGGCTCTTATAAAAATTCTAATAGACGCTTACGGAAATTTTAATTATGAAATAATAAAGCTATCTCTTGATGATAATTTCAATAAAAAAGTAAGAAAATTCTTAAACAAGTTAACCACAGAAAAATTTCCGCATTCAAACAACAATAGAAGTATATCTTTAAATTTATTTTTAGAAGATAAGCTGTAAAAGAAATTTATTATTTAAAATAAAAGACTAAAATATTACTATATTTTATCCTTACAAAAGGATATTTTTTATACGATATAAAAAAATAAAATGGAGTATATATGAAGAAAATTATTTTAGCTTTACATATTATGTTAACATTTATGTTTGCTTCTGATGCAACAATATCTGTTATAAATCAAGGCATTGCATTGCCAAAAATAGCACTTCAAGATGCTAGTGAGAATATGCAAGATCTTAATTTAAAAGAGAAATTTTTTAAAATTATGCTTGGGGATTTAAAAGTTAGTGCTGATTTTGAAATCATTAAAAGTGAAAATATTGCCAACTTTGAAGGTGATGAATTAACAAATGTATTAAACGATGGAACTCAATTTATATTTAGATATGCCCTACAAGGTTCTATCGATTCTGATATAACACTCCAAACAAAACTTATAGACGCAAAAACAGGTTTAACTAAGTATCAAAAAAATTATCTTTTAAATGGTGAAAAATATCCATTTTTAGCTCACAAAAGTATAGTTGATCTAACAAAAGAGCTAAATCTACCATCTGTTGAATGGATGGAAAAATTTATAATTTTTTCAAAATACACATCAGCAAAAGAGAGTGATATAGTTGTGGCTGACTATACATTGACATATCAAAAAACAATAATAGGTGGTAAATTAAATATTTTTCCAAAATGGGGCAATAAAGAACAAAGCATATTTTACTACACTGGATATGTAAATAATAAACCTACGCTTTTTAGATACAATCTAACTAATGGAAATAAAACAAAAATAATTGATAGCAATGGTATGTTAATTGCTTCAGATGTTAGCAAGGATGGTCAAAAAATTTTATTAACGATGGCTCCACAAGATCAGCCAGATATTTATGTATATGATTTAAAAACTAAAAGCTTAAATCAAGTAACAAATTATATCGGCATAGATGTAAATGGCAACTTTGTTGATAACGACAGCAGGATTGTTTTTGTATCTGACAGACTTGGTTATCCAAATATTTTTGCTACAGATATATATACAAAAAGTGTTGAGCAAATGGTCTTTCATGGAAAAAATAACAATTCAGTAACTACTTATGGAAATTACATAGTTTATTCTAGTAGAGAAAATAGTAGCGATCCAAGTAATTCATTTAATATCTATATGATATCAACAAAAACAGACTTTATAAGACAACTAACGGCAAATGGAAAAAATAATTATCCTAGATTTTCAAGCGATGGAGAAAGCGTAGTATTTATAAAACAAATTGGAAGCCAAAGTTCGTTAGGTGTTATTAGGATTAATGAAAATAAAAGTTTTCAATTTCCACTAAAAATAGGAAAAATTCAATCAATAGATTGGTAATATATTTTAAATTGTGATATAATATTATAAATTTCAAACATAGAGAGGTATAAATTTATGAAAAATGTATTATTAACTGGTTTAGCTGTGGCTGGATTGCTATTTGCTGGATGTTCTCAAAAAACCCCTGAGGTAGATATGAGTGCTGACGTTGTAGAACCATCAACTGCTGAGGAAGTTGTGTACGAAATGAGTGATACCGATAGATTAAATGCTCTAATATCAAGCGTACAATCAAAAGTTCAAAATATATATTTTGATTTTGATAAGTTTAATATATCAGCTGATCAACAAGGAAAAGTTAGTTTAAATGCTGCTTTATTTACTAACACACAAGCAAACAACTTATCTATAAAAGTTGAAGGAAACTGCGATGAGTGGGGAACAGATGAGTATAACTACGCACTTGGTTTAAAAAGAGCAAAAAGCACAAAAGATGCTCTAGTAAAAAATGGTGTTTCGGCAGATAGAATATCAGTTGTAAGCTATGGTGAAAGCAATCCAGTTTGCGCTAGCAAATCAAAATCTTGCGATGCTCAAAATAGACGTGTTGAATTTAAAGTTCTACCTTAATTTTTTAGTACTATGATAAAAAATATTTTTTCATTAGCGGTTATAAGCTCTATAACCGCTGCTTCTTTGGCAGGTGAAATTTCTGTATTTAATGCTGGAAATTTAGATACAGCTAATCCTTACGGGTTAACAGAAGGTGAAAAAGAGGTTTTAAAAAACAAGCACAATGTAGCAACACTAGAATCAAATTTAAATACAAATCAAGAACAAATACAAGGTTTACAAAGTATTGTTGAAAGCCTTAGTGCTAGAATTTATAAATTAGAGCAACGCCTTAATGAGATTGACTCTAGAATGCTAAGCGATCTTAACTCTTCAAATACCTCATTTGAATCACTAAAGCAATATGTAGAAGAAACAAGAAAAATTCAAGAAAAAAATTACACAAAAATAACAAAAACACTAAAACAGTTAGGAACTCTTATAGACAAAAAAGAGATAAAACCAAAAGAAGAAAAAAAAGTAACTACTAAATCAAATAAGAATAATTTTTCTAGCAAAAGCAATAATGATATATATAAAAATGCTGTAAAATTATTTAATGAAAATAAACTAGATGATGCAAAAGAACACTTTGAATACTTAATAGAAAAAAACAATAGACCAGCTACATCCAATTTTTATCTTGGTGAGATAGAATATAAAAATAAACTATATGCCAATGCTATAGCATATTACCAAAAAAGTATAGAAATGGATGATAAAGCATCTTATCTACCAAAACTTTTATATCATACCGCCATAAGTTTTGATAAAGTTGGTGATACTAGCAGTGCTAATAGATTCTATAAAGCTCTAAAAATTGGATATCCAGAAACAAAAGAAGCACAAGCATCTCCAGATAGAAAATAGTAAAAAAATAATTAAGCTTTTTTAGATATAATCTCAACCATTATCAAAAATTTAAGGAGATTATTGTGAACAAAGATCAAGTAATAACTATGTTTTACGAATTAAAAGATGCAAACACTGGTGAAGTATTAGAAACAAATATGGAAAATGGTGGGATTTCATTTATGACTGGAAGAGGTCATATTATCCAAAATTTAGAGGATGAAATTTTAAAGCTTAAAGAAGGTGATAAGACAATTATAACAATAAAAGCTGCTAATGCTTGCGGGGAATACGACAGCTCTGCAGTTCAAGCCCTACCAAAAGAGCAATTTGCTGGCATCGAATTAAGAGAAGGCATGGAATTGTTTGGACAAGGCGAAGATGGTTCAAATGTTAGAGTTATTGTAAAAGCAATAGGCGAAGATGAAGTAATGGTTGATTTTAATCATCCTTATGCTGGCAAAGATTTACTTTTTAATGTAGAAATATTAGAAGTAAGAGATGCTAGCGAGGATGAACTAGCTACCGGAATAGTTGCTGGTAAACATAGTTGCGGTTGTGGTAGTCATGGAGAAAAAGAAGGTGGCTGCTGCGGAGGACATGGACATCATCATGACCACGAAGAAGGCGGTTGTTGTGGAGGACATGGGCATCACCATGATCATAAAGAAGGTGGCTGCTGCGGAGGACATCATTAAAAATGTCTTTAAAATATGCTTTTATATTTGCAGGTCAAGGTTCTCAAAATGTTGGAATGGGTAAAGATTTTTACCTAAATTTCCAACAATCTAAAGATTTATTATATAAAGCCAGTCAGTCATTAGATATTGATTTTGAAAAATTACTTTTTGCAGAAAATGAAGAATTAAATATTAGCGAATTTACCCAACCTGCAATAGTATTAAACTCATTAATGACTTATGAAGCATTAAAAACAAAGATAGAGCTTAATCAGGAATTTTCTTTAGGACACTCTCTTGGAGAATTTAGTGCGTTATGCGTAAATGGTGCTTTTGATTTTATAGACGGTATCAAAATCGTGAATTTAAGAGGCAAATTTATGCAAGAAGCTTGCGATGGCAAAGGTGCTGGTATGATGGTGATACTAGGGTTAGATGATCAAAAAGTAGAAGATATTTGTAAAAATGCATTATTGCAAGGAAAGCAAGTATATGCTGCAAACTATAATTGTGATAGGCAAATAGTAGTTGCTGGCATAAAAGATGATCTAGATGCACTTCAACCAACTTTTAAAGAGGCCGGTGCAAAAAAAACTATGCTTTTAAATATGTCGGTAGCTAGCCATTGTCCTATTTTAGAAAGTGCTAGTGATAAACTATATGGCAAACTTGAATTATATATAAAAGATTCTTTTTTGCCTGTTGTCTCAAATGCAAATGCAAATGTATACACAGAAAAAACAAATGCCTTAGGATTGCTAAAACAGCAACTAGTCTCACCTGTTTTATATAAACAAAGTATTAAGAATTTTGAAAATAATGTTGATTGTTTTATTGAAATAGGTTCTAATATATTAAAAGGAATGAATAAGAAAATCACAAATAAGCCAACATTAAGCATTACAGATGTAAAAAGTATGGATGAAGTGATTGATTTTTTGGAGGGTAAATGATAGCGATTCTTGGAGCAATGGAAGAAGAAATAACACCTATTTTAGAATCTCTTGAAAATTATGAAACTATATCGTATGCTACAAATAAATTTTATATATCAAACTATAAAGGCAAAGATATAGTAGTGGCTTATTCTAAGATAGGCAAGGTAAATTCCACTATAACTGCTAGTATTATGATTGAAAGATTTAAAGCACAAAAACTCATTTTTACAGGGGTTGCTGGTGCTTTAAGGGATGATTTGAAAATCGGTGATCTGTTTTATGCTACATCACTAGCCCAACACGACCTCGACATTACAGCTTTTGGACATCCAAATGGATATGTTCCTGGTATAGAAATTTTTACCAAAACAGATGATGGATTAAACGAGATAGCTAAAAAAGTTGCTGGCAATAAGTCTATAGATTTAAAAAGTGGAATTATAGCAACAGGCGATCAGTTTATATGTAAACAATCCATCAAAGACTGGATAAAAGATACATTTAAGGCGGATGTAGTTGAGATGGAGGGTGCAAGTGTTGCACAAGTTTGCAAACAGTTAGGTATTCCATTTTTTATGCTTAGAGCGATAAGTGATGAGGCTGGTGGCGGTGCTGAGTTTGATTTTGATGAATTTCTTAAAAGTTCAGCTAAGCTTAGTGCCGAGTTTGTTTTAAGTATGGTTGAAGAATTATGATTGATATTAGTAAAAAATTGTTATCAAAAGTTGGTAAAACTAATGCCAAATATAAGATGATACAAAAAAACGATAGAATTTTGTTAGGTTTAAGCGGCGGCAAGGACAGTTTGGCCTTAGCTCATGTCTTAAAGCATATACAAAATGTTTCGCCAGATAAATTTGAGTTTAAGGCTGTAACTTTAAGCTATGGTATGGGCGAAAACTACGATTATCTAACTAAGCATTGTAACGAACATGGTATAGAACATGAAGTTATAGATAGTTCTATCTTTGAAATTTCTAAAGAAAAGATTAGACAAAACTCTAGTTTTTGTAGTTTTTTTTCAAGAATGAGAAGAGGATATCTATACACATATGCTATAAATAATAATTTCAATAAATTAGCTATAGCTCATCATCTCGATGATGCCGCTGAAAGCTTTTTTATGAATTTTACATACAATGGTGCATTAAGAACTCTTGCTCCAAAATATAAAGCAAAAAATGGGATAGAAGTAATAAGGCCTTTTATATTTGTTAGAGAAAGAGCTTTAAGGGAAAATGCTATAAGAAACAATCTAACAGTTGTTGGAGATGAGGCTTGTCCTGCAATGAGATTTGATGTCAAGATGCCTCATGCAAGAGCTGAGACTAAGGCACTATTAGCAAGCTTAGAAAAAGAAAATCCAAAGCTTTTCTTATCTTTAAAAGCTGCATTTGAAAATATACATACAGATACTTTTTTTAATTAGTATTGATATATTTTTTAGTTTTTTGTTGGGTTTTATTATTTTTTGAAGTTATATTATATATCTTTAATTGTAATAAAATCCAATTCATAAATAATAATATATTATTGTAACGTTAATTAAAATCCTAATTGGTAATTATATTATCCATCACAGAGTAATTAAAATTTTATAATTTAAAAGTTTGAAATATTATCAATTTATATAAATTTATAATTATATAAGATATAATAATTGCTTTTATTATAAATAATAATTATTGGATAATTACATGCATGATGGACTTTCTATATTAATAGCTTTAGCTTTTATAATTTTTTCATCGCCTTATTTTTCTAGGTTACTAAATATTTCGGTTGCTCCAATTGAGATATTACTTGGAAGTTTGGCTGGATATTTTGGCTTTATACAGCATAATGAAACTTTTGAAATGGTAAGCCATGTGGCTTTTTTGTTTTTGATGTTTTTAGCCGGAATGGAAATAGATTTAAGAGTTGTTTTAAGCGCAGATAAAAACACTATAAAAAAAGGACTTTTATATATCGTACTTCTTTATGTTCTTTCTAGTATTGTAACCTTTGCCTTAAATCTTAATAAAATTTTTATAATCATAATACCTATAATGAGTGTTGGTATGATTTTTACTCTTTTTAAAGAGTATGGCAAAGATGTTAAATGGCTAAATCTAAGTATGTTGATAGGCTCTATTGGAGAGGTTGTGAGTATAGTTATATTAACTTTTACAGCTTCATTTTTGGAATTTGGTTCATCAAGTGAGTTTTGGTTTAGCATTATTTATTTGATTGGGTTTTTGCTTATTAGTTCTATTGGATATAAGTTATTGGTTGTTATTTTTTGGTGGTATCCAAACTTAAAAGTGATATTTATGCCTCATTATGATAAAAACGAAAAAGACATAAGACTAAGCATAGCACTGTTTTTTGCAATGATAGCACTCATGATATATCTAAAACTTGAAATAGCATTTGGTGTTTTTATAGCAGGTATGTTTATAGCAACCTTTTTTGATCATAAAAAAGATTTACCACATAAGCTTGGTAGTTTTGGATTTGGATTTTTAGTTCCTATATTTTTTGTTTATATAGGAACAACACTAAAGCTTAATAATTTGCTTATAGGTTCAGTTGTTACATATGCCTTTTTTATTGTTTTTTTAATGCTTATTTGTCGCATTGTTGCGAGTTTGGTATTTGTAAGAATATTAAGTTTTAAAGATATGATTTTGTATTCACTTTCTCAGTCTATGCCGCTTACGCTTTTAGTTGCATTTGCTACCATAGCACAC
The DNA here is from genome assembly GCF_002022005.1 of Campylobacter pinnipediorum subsp. caledonicus. Classification (NCBI taxonomy): domain Bacteria; kingdom Pseudomonadati; phylum Campylobacterota; class Epsilonproteobacteria; order Campylobacterales; family Campylobacteraceae; genus Campylobacter; species Campylobacter pinnipediorum. The sequence goes on along the minus strand of NZ_CP017258.1, from coordinate 1,226,437 downwards.
AGTGCAGGCAATATAAGTGATGAAAATTACTCATCTTTTATACTTGCTAGCTTACTTCAGGCTATAATTATGCTTGTGTGTATAAAAATCATAGCCAACACAAAACAAAAAACAGAGAAAAAGGTTTTAGCATGAAAAATACAGCGACTCTTATTGACAACAGAAATGGTAAAAGTTATGAATTTGATATATTAAAAGGGACAAAAGGTCCTGATGCGATAGATATATCATCATTCTTTTCCAAAACAGGCATGTTTACTTTTGACCGTGGTTATACATCTACAGCTATGTGCCGTTCTAGCATAACTTATATAGATGGTTTAAAAGGTGAGTTGATGTATAGAGGCTATGACATAGCCTATCTTGCTAAAAATAAAACATTTTTAGATGTCGCTTATTTGCTTTTAAATAAAAAATTACCAACTAAAGATGAGTTCGATAACTTTAGGTATGAGCTTAAAAAAAGATCATATATACATGAAGGTATGATGAAAATTTTTGATGCTTTTCCAAGTAAAGCTCATCCTATGGCTATCTTACAAGCCTCTGTTTCAGCTCTTTCTGCTTTTTATGCTGATCATTTAAATATGGATAAACCAGAGGAGTATAGAGAGATGGCTATGAGGATAATAGCAAAAATACCAACTATTGCTGCTTTTAGTTATCGTTTTTCAAGAGGATATCCTATTATATATCCGAATTTAGACAGAGGATTTACTGAAAATTTTTTATATATGATGCGTGCTTATCCTTACGAACATGTTGATTTAAAACCTATTGAAATTAAGGCTTTAGATACTGTTTTTATGCTTCACGCAGATCACGAACAAAACGCCTCTACAACAACTGTTAGAACAGTTGGTTCAACTCATGCTCATCCATACGCATGTATATCAGCAGGAATAGGGGCATTGTGGGGCTGGGCTCATGGTGGTGCTAACGAAGGCGTTATAAGACAGCTGGAAGAGATAGGTAGTGTTGAAAATGTTGATAAGTATATCGCAAGAGCTAAAGACAAAAACGATCCTTTTAGGCTTATGGGATTTGGGCATAGAGTTTATAAGAATTTTGATCCTCGTGCCAAAGTTTTAAAGACAATGAGAGATGAGCTTATAGATGAGATAGGTATAAACTCAGAACTTATAAAGGTAGCAAATAAAATAGAAGAGATAGTTTTAAGCGATGAGTATTTTGTTTCAAGAAACCTTTATCCAAATGTTGATTTTCATTCTGGGCTTATTCTAAAAGCACTTGGAATTCCAAATGATATGTTTGCTGTTATTTTTGTTATAGGAAGAACTCCTGGTTGGATAAGCCAGTGGATGGAACTTAAAGAACAAGATACTATAAAGATAGTTAGACCAAGACAATTATACATAGGAGATACAGATAAAGCACCAAGATGAGTTGCTTTTTTTAGCAAAGCAAGCAGCTATAAATGCCGGGTTTGAAATTTTAAGACATTATAATGATTTTGAAGTAAGTTTAAAAAAAGACAAATCTCCTGTAACAACAGCGGATATTGCCTCTAATAACATTATCTTCAAAATACTTGAACAAACTAAAATTCCTATTTGTTCGGAAGAGAAAATTTTAACAAACAACTCAGATATGTTTTGGCTTATAGATCCACTTGATGGAACAAGTGGTTTTATAGAAAAAAGTAGTGAGTTTTGTATTTGTATATCTTTGGTGAAAAACTTTACTCCAATACTAGGCGTGATATTTATACCAATGACGAATGAGCTTTTTTATGGTAGTGAAAACGGTGCATTTAAAGAAAAATTAGACAATAATTATAAAGTTAATAGCGTAATAAATTTAAATGAAATTGTCTGTGATAAGGGCATTGTTTATGCTAGCCATCAGTCAGATGACATAAAGCATAATTCTTTGGCGAATAAGCTCGGTTTTAGACCACAAAAACTTGGCTCGGCTATAAAGTTTTGTCGTTTGGCTGAAACTAGTGGTATTTATCTAAGAATGGGACCTAGTAGCATTTGGGATAATTGTGCTGGAGATGCTTTGATGAGATCTTGTGGTGGAATTGCTATCGATGTTTATACAAAAGAGCCAATGACTTATAGTGTTACAAAATTAAAAAGTCCGTTTTTTATATGCATAAGCAAAGAATTTATAGATAAAAAAGATGAGATTTTAAGGCATGTTTTTGAGGTTTAAAATTTATAAAATTGAAAAATACAAGTAAAGATAAGAAAATTTAGGATATAATCGGACAATTTTCTTTAATAAAGTTAGGTTGTAAATATGAGTTTTATTGATATATTTTCTAAAATAAGAAAGACACAGCCAGACCCAAAAGAGGCTCCTAGCCATTGGGTTAAGTGTGATCATTGCGGTGCTCTTATGTATTATAAAGAGGTTCAATCTTCTTATAATGTTTGTCCAAAATGTAATTATCATATGAGATTAAATCCGCACGATAGAATAAATTTGATATGTGATGAAGATACATTTGTTGAGTTTGATTCCAAGCTAAAACCGGTAGATCCGCTTAAATTTGTAGATAAAAAATCTTATAAAAAGCGAATATTAGAAGGCGAAGATAAAACTGGTCGTTTTAGCTCTGTGATATCTGGAGAGGCTAAATGTGGCGGTCACAACATACAGCTTGTGGTGTTTGATTTTTCTTTTATGGGTGGCTCTTTGGCATCAGTTGAAGGTGAAAAGATAGTTAGAGCTATAAAAAGAGCTTTAGAGAAAAGAGAACCACTTGTTATAGTTAGCGCATCTGGTGGTGCTAGAATGCAAGAAAGCACATTTTCGCTAATGCAAATGTCAAAGACTTCTGCTGCTTTGAAGTTACTGGATGAGGCCAAAGTTCCATATATTTCCATATTAACAGATCCTACTATGGGTGGAGTTAGTGCATCTTTTGCTTGGCTTGGAGATATAATCATAGCAGAACCAGGAGCCCTTATAGGATTTGCTGGTCAAAGAGTTATTAAGCAAACTATAGGTGCTGATTTGCCAGAAGGCTTTCAAAGGGCTGAGTTTTTATTAGAACATGGTTTGATTGATGCAATAGTTCCTAGAAGTGAGCATAAAAAATATTTAAGCGATATAATAGATTTGCTTTGCAAGAATGATGAAATTTAGGATAATTAGAAGCATTAAAAATTAGGATATTTTGGTGGAAATTTCAGTTTTTAGTATACAAAAAAGTCGTTTTGGTAATTTTGAAGAAGAGATAGACTCTTATATTAAAATGTCATCAAAATATGCAAAAATAAATGATAATATAATTTTTAATGACAAAATTGCAAAAGCCCAAAGCATAGGACAAAAAGAGGCTTATAAGGCCTATGATGATATTTATTTACCAAGCATGAGAGGTTTTTGTGTATCTCTTGATGAAAGAGGAAAGGAATTTACTAGCAAGGAATTTGCTAAGATTTTTGATCAAAATTCAGATATAAAATTTTTTATAGGTGGCGCTTATGGATTAAGCGAAGAGTTTAAGTCCAAGTCAAATTTAGTTATTAGATTAAGTAAGCTTACTATGGCTCATAAGATAGCAAAACTTGTTTTGTTTGAACAAATTTTTAGAGGTCTTTGTATAAAAGCAAATCACCCATATCATAAATAAGGAAATAGATGACTCAAAATGATTTAGATTATTTTAAAAAAATGCTTGAAGATAGAAAATGGCAAATTAAGAAAAATATATCAGATGCTGTCCAAGAGGTTCATGGTTTGCGTGGTAGTGGCGTTAGTGATGAGATGGATATAGCATCTATAAATACAGATGAATTAATAGAACAATCTATCTCTTCAAAACAAAAATTTGAGCTTGATGAAATAGATAGATCTTTAAGTAAGATTTTTAATAAAACATATGGTATATGCGAAATGTGCGAAGAAGATATTTCTATTGCTAGGCTCAAGGCTAAGCCTCATGCTAGGTATTGTATATCTTGTAGAGAGATAGTTGAAAAAACATCTACAAAATAAAGGAGTTTGATTATGAAGACTAGATCATTTATTGCGTATTCTTTTATATATTTGTTGCTAGTTGCAGCTATAGTTTATGTTTTAAACAACGGTAATTATAGTATTAATGTATTTAGCTACAATCTTGAGTTGCCAATAGCAATTTGGTTTGTTTTGCCTGTAGCTTTATTTGCTGTATTGGCTACATTGCATATATTTTATCATAGTATCGGCTTTTATAGATATAAACATTTTATAAAAAGAGATACAAGTCTTTATAATGAGTTTGTTAAAGAGATATTTTTAGCACTACCTAGTAATAAAGAATTTAGAACAGAATTTCATAAAACTTCTTCAGCTGTAGCTAGAATATTATCTCCTTGGGGGTTGTATAAAAATATTGAGATTGATAATCCTGAGCTAGATACGGTTATAAAAAATGTAAAATCAGTAAAAGCTGGAGAAATAGTTGATCTTAAAAAATATAGACTTTCAAAAGATAATCCTTTGTTTATACAAAATGAACTAAATAAGATTGAAAAATTAAAAGATTATTATTTGGAAATTTTAAAACGAGATAGTTTTAATGACCTTATTGATGCAGCAGCTTTAAATAAATTAATAGAATGCGGAAGCTTTGCTGATATAAGAAGATATATGCTAAATAGTAAAGAAACAGATTATATTGTAAATGTTCTTCAAAGATATTGTGATGATGATATAAATATGACATCAGATGAAATTTATGAAATTTTAAACAATCAAGGTATTAATCAAGAGCAATACCTAAAAGCAGCTATGATTTTAAAAACTAAGTTAAAACCAGAATCATATAAAAGCATGTTTGAAAAGATAAAGCATGATCATCAAAATGCTACAAAGGCATATTTGTATGTGCTTTATGAACTTGTTTTATTGGATGAATTAAGAGAGTATTTACAAGGCACTGACGCTGATGATTTTGCTGAGATAAAAATACTTTTATTTTTAAAAGAGAACAATAAAAATATTTCAAGCGAACTGTTTTTTAAATGATTGATTTTAGTAAAAAAGTATTATTTTTAGCTCCTTTAGCTGGCTTTTCTGACCTTCCATTAAGGGAGGTTGTTAAGCAATTTGGTTGCGATGTTACAGTTAGTGAGATGATAAGTTCTAATGCTTTGGTTTATGAAAACTCAAAAACATTAAGAATGATACAAAAATCACCATTAGAAGATCCGTATATAGTTCAAATAGCTGGGACTGATTTGGATGTGGTAAAAAAGGCTGTTGAAATTTTAAATAAAATTGATGGAATTGATGGAATTGATTTAAATTGCGGCTGTCCTGTGCCAAAAGTAGTAAGGCAAAAAAGTGGCTCAGCACTTTTGCAAGATCTTGATCATTTAAAAAAAGTTGTTGAAATCATTAAAAACAGATCAAATAAAAAAACAACTAGTGTTAAAGTAAGACTTGGTTTTAATGAAAAAATACCAGAAAAAATAGCAAAAGCCTGTGAAGAAGCTGGAGCTGATTATATAGCTATTCACGGAAGAACTAGAGCCGGTGGATATACGCAAGATGTAGATTATGAAGCCATAGCTAGAGCCAGAAGAAGTGTTAAAATTCCAGTTATAGCAAATGGCGACATTAGCTTTGATAACTACAAACAAGTACTAGATATAACAGATGCTGACGGGATTATGATAGGCAGAGCTAGTATCGGAAATCCTTGGATATTTTCACAGATAAAAAATGAAAATCAAGTATCAGACTCACTTAAGCGTGACATTATTTTGGCTCATTTTGATTCTATGCTTAAATACTATGGAGATCAAGGAACTGTGATTTTTAGAAAGCATTTACATAGATATAGCAAAGGCATGGATGATGCAGCTTCTTTTAGAAATGAAATAAACAGAATACAACAAGCTGAACTAATTAAAAAAAGAATTGAAGAATTTTTCTAAGTTTTTATGCAAGGCTATATTTTACATACTCAAAAGGTAAAAGAAGAAGACCTTATTGTTTATATATTAACCGATAAATTTGTTGTAAAATCATATAGGTTTTATGGGGCTAGACATTCTATTTTAGTGAATGGATATAAAATAGATTTTGAACTTATAAGTAGTATGAATTTCTTACCTCATTTAAGAACTGTTTTGCATATGGGTTTTAAATGGCTACTTGATAGGGAAAAATTTATAGTTTGGCAACAGTTTATGAGACTTTTATATATGCATTTAAAAGATGTTGAAGATATTGATGAAATTTATTTTAATGAGATTGATTTTTGTGCAAAAAGGATGGATAAACAAAATCCAAAGCGATTGATTTTACAATCTTATGTTAAAATTTTAGAACATGAGGGTAGGCTTCATAGTGAGTTTGAATGCTTTATATGTGATGAGGTTATAAGTGATAATGTATGTTTTGCTCGTAGTCTTTTGCCAGGACATAAAAATTGTTTAAATAAATTTTCTTTTGAGCTTAAAAAAATAGAATATCTTTTTGATAATAAAAGCACATTAATGCTTGATGAGAGTGATGTAAATGAGCTTTATTCTATCTTGTTAGAAGGTTTTTAGCTCATACACTCCATTTTTTATTTTTTTAAAGACTTTTGCATTTTCTAAAAGCTTAAATGTCTGTAAAACTGTGGGTTTGCTTGTGTTAGTTGCTTTGCATATTTCATCTATTTTTAAATTTATAAAACCATGTTCGCCTATATTTTGTATCAAAAAATCTATAATTTGTATTTTTTTCTCTCCATGAATCGCTGAAAAAATACTCTTTTCTATATCGTTCAAAATATCTCACTTATTAATTTATTAAATTTTAAACGGTATTATAACAAATAAAAAAGGATTAAATTTGAAATTAATAAGTTGGAATGTTAATGGTCTTCGTGCTGTGGTGTCCAAAAATGCGTTTGAGTGGTTGGATGAGCATAAGCCTGATTTTTTAGCACTTCAAGAAATTAAGGCAAAACAAGATGATATACCAGCGCAAATGTATAATCTTGGTTTTAGTGAAATAAACTCAAACTCAGCTCAAAAAGCCGGTTATTCTGGGGTTATGAGCCTTAGTAAATTTCAAACAAGTTGTTTAAAATCTCAATTTTTTGATGATACCGAGGGCAGAGTTTTAGAGCATAGATTTGGTGATATTGTTCTTTTTAATATATACTTTCCAAATGGTCAAAAAGATGATGAGCGCTTAAAACACAAGATGGATTTTTATGCCGCATTTTTAAAATATTGTAATGAAATTTTAGATAGTGGAAAGCATGTTATTTTTTGTGGTGATGTAAATACCGCACATCAAGAGATTGATCTTAAAAACCCAAAGGCAAATTCAAAAACTTCAGGATTTTTACCCATTGAAAGAGCTTGGATAGATGAGGTTTTATCAAATGGCTTTATAGACACATTTAGGCATTTTAACCCAGATAAAATAGATGCTTATTCTTGGTGGAGTTATCGCTTTGGTGCTAGGGCTAAAAATGTAGGTTGGAGAATTGATTATTTTTTCGTATCACAAGGCTTGAAAGATAGGCTTAAAAATGCCTTTATCTTAAGTGATATAATAGGAAGCGATCATTGTCCAGTTGGAATAGAAATAGATATATAGGATATGCTATGCGTAAAGAGCTTTTAAAAGATTCTAAAAAAATTGTTATTAAGATAGGAACTTCAACTCTTACAAACGAAAATGGTTCTTTAAATGAGGGCTTGATAAAAAATATAGTAGCCGATATTTGCAAGCTATGTGATGATAACAAGCAAGTAATTATAGTAACATCAGGCGCAGTTGGTGCTGGTATGGGTATACTCAATATCGCTCAAAAACCAAAAAATATAAACCAAAAACAAGCACTTGCGGCTGTTGGGCAGGTTGCGCTTATGCATCTTTATGAGAGGATATTTTGGGCTTATTCAAAAAATATAGCACAAATTTTGCTTACTCGTGGTGATTTTGAAGACAGAAAGAGATATTTAAACGCTAGAAATGTATGTGCGGCATTGCTTGAAAAAAAATATCATACCTATCATAAATGAAAACGATACCGTTGTCGCGGATGAGTTAAAAGTAGGGGACAATGATACATTAAGTGCGTTGGTGGCTGGTCTTATTGATGCTGATTTGCTTATAATTTTAAGCGATATTGATGGTTTATATGATAAAAATCCAAATTTATACAAAGATGCAAAGATTATAAATTTAGTAAAAAATATAGATGAAGATATTGAAAAAATGGCTGGAGATGAGGGCAGTAAATTTGGTACAGGCGGAATGAAAACAAAGATAAAATCAGCCAAAATGACTTCACAAATAGGAACTAATTTAATAATCGCAAATGGTAAAAAAGATAATGTTTTGTTAAATGTCTTAAAAGATTCAAATGAGGGTACTTTGTTTTTGGCTAATGATAAAAAGGTTAGTTTGAAAAAATATTGGCTTGCTTATGGCGCAAAAAATAAAGGAGAGGTTGTAATTGATGATGGAGCTAAACTCGCTCTAAAATCTGGCAAAAGCTTGCTTGCTGTTGGAATTTTAGATGTTATTGGTGATTTTCACAGAGGAGAAATCGTTGAGATTTTAAATAATAAAGAGATTATAGCTCGTGGCATAAGTAATTATTCTTCAAAACAAATTTCATTAATAAAAGGCAAAAAGAGTGATGAAATAGAGCAAATTTTAGCTTATAAATATGAAGATGATATAATGCATGCAGATAATATAGTTTTAGGCAAAGGTTAAAAAATGAGCAAGATAATAGATATGGTTTCTTTGGCAAAAAGTGCAAGTAAAGAACTTTTAAGTTTATCAGAAAGTAAAAAAAATGAGATACTTAGAGCTGTTTCAAATGAGCTATTGCTTAAAAAAGAGCTTATAAAAGAGGCAAACAAAAAAGATATAAAAAATGCAAGAGAGAGTTCTTTAAGTGAAGCTTTGATAGATAGGCTTACTCTTAATAATGAACGTATAGAAAGTATGGCTGATAGTGTATTGCAAATAGCAAATCAAAAAAATCCAATAGGAAAAATACTTGATGGATTTAAACACCAAAGCGGTATGCAAATAACACAGGTAAGTGTTCCTCTTGGCGTAGTGGCTATGATATATGAAAGCAGACCAAATGTTACGATAGACTCAGCAGCTATCGCACTAAAAACCCAAAATGCACTTATACTTCGCGGTTCATCAAATGCAATAAATTCAAATTTGTGTTTATGTGAGCTTTTTCGTGATATAGGTAAAAAATTTGGTCTTGCTGATGGGTTTTTGCAGATAATAGGTTCTGATAAGAGCGAGCTTGATGAGCTTGTAAAACAAGATAAATTTATAGATGTTTTAATACCCCGTGGAGGAGCTAAATTAAAAGATTATATAAAAAACAACTCAACTATACCAGTTATTCAAACAGGTGAGGGGATTTGCCATATATATGTTGATAAGAGTGCTGATATAGATGATGCTTTAAAAATTATCAAAAATGCTAAGACACAAAGACCTAGCACTTGTAATTCGCTTGAATGCCTGGTTTTGCATGAAAGCATAGCTGAGAAGATATTGCTTATATTGCTAAATTTACTTGAAAATGTTGAGTTTAGAATAGATGAAAAAATATTTGAAAATTTTCAAGGGTTTGATAATGTTAAAAAAGCCACGAGAGAGGATTTCTCTACTGAATTTTTGGATTTTATTTTATCTGTAAAAGTAGTGAAAGATATAGATGAAGCTATCTTATATATAAATCAAAACTCAACTCATCATTCAGAAAGTATATTGAGTAAAGATTATAATAATATAAATAAATTTTTAAATTTGATAGATAGTGCTGTTGTGTATGCAAATGCCTCCACTAGATTTAGTGATGGTGGAGAGTTTGGTTTTGGTTCTGAGATAGGAATTTCTACTCAAAAAATGCATACTAGAGGACCTATGGGTCTTGAAGCACTTACTTCAAAAAAATATGTAGTTTATGGTAGCGGACAAATAAGGGAGTAATTTTGAAAATAGGAATTATAGGTTTTGGAAATATGGGTAAAGCCATAACAGATGGCATAAACAGCTCAAATTTCGTAAAAGCACAAGATATTTTTGTGTTTGATAAAAGTGAAAATAAACTAGATGGATTAAAAGAGCTTGGTGTAAATATATGTGATGATGAGTGTAGTGTTGCAAAGGTTGTTGATATCTTAATTCCAGCCGTTAAGCCAAACTCTTATCCTAAATTATTAGAGAAAATAAAGCCATTTTTTGATAAAAAATCTATTTTGCTAAGTATAGCAGCCGGTATTACTATAGAAGATATTAAAGATATACTTGGTTTAGATACAAAAGTAGTAAGAGCTATGCCAAATACACCAGCTAGTGTTTTAAGATCTGTAACTGGTGTTTGTTTTGACGAAAATTGCAATGAAAATGATAAAAAAAATACAATAAAACTTCTTGAAAGTTTTGGTGTAGTTTATCAGATAAGCCAAGAACAAATGCATGCATTTGTAGGTATATCAGGTTCGCTTCCGGCTTATGTTTGTATGTTTGTAGATGCTTTGGCTGATGGTGGTGTATTTGAGGGGTTACCAAAAGATTTGGCTATAAAAATAGCAGCAGATGCAGTATCTTCAAGCGCATATATGATAAATAAAACAGGTATGCATCCATCTGTTTTAAAAGACAAAGTTTGTTCTCCTAATGGCACCACAATAGAGGCCGTAAGATCTTTGGAGAATGGTGGTTTTAGGGGTTTGGTTATAGATGCTGTGATTTTAGCTTCAAAAAAATCAAAAAATATAAATAAATAGTGCTTTATTAATCTAATTTTTAAGACATTTGAATATAATAACGTAAAATTTTTTAAAAAAGGATATTTGATGAAAATAAAAAATAGTTTTTTAGCTGTTTGTACAGTTGCTTTATTTGCAGGTTGCGCTATGAATAATAGTAGTTCTTCTATGAACGATATGCAAGATAAAGTTGTTTCAAGTTACGATATGTATAGTGTTGCTGGTGTTTATAAGGCTGTCTTACCTTGCGCTTCTTGCGAAGCTATAGATACTACTTTAGTATTAAAAAATGATGGTAATTTCGAGTCTTTAATGGAGTATAAAGGCGGTGAACAATATACAGAAAAATCAAGCGGAACTTATAGTGTAAAAGGTGATATCGTTACAGTTGTAAATAAATACAATAAAACAAGTATGTTTAGAGTGGATAATAAAAGTTTAAAAATGCTAGATGCTGAAGGTAAAGAAGTTACAGGACCTATGGCTAAGTTTTACGTGTTTAAAAAAATGTAAAAACAAATCAGTGGTTTTACCACTGATTTTATAAAATAATTATTATAAATCCCCAAATAAGGCTTTTAAATCTTTTGTCATAGTATTTGACTCTTGTGATTCAGAAGAACTTGTTCCAAGATCTCTTAATTCTATCTCATATCCGGTAAGCATACTTGCAAGCCTTATATTAATACCACTTTTTCCTATAGCTTTGCTTTTTTGTTCACTTACGAGAGAAACTATAGCTTTTTGTCCTTCTATTGTAACTGAATTAATTATTGCCGGACTCATAGCTCTTGTTATAAAAATAACAGGTTCGCTTGAATACTCAACTACATCAATGTTTTCATTATTTAACTCTTTACTTACAGCATTTATTCTAACACCTTTTGTTCCAACAGTAGCGCCAATTGGATCTATCATAGGAGATACTGATGAAAGCGCTACTTTAGCTCTTTCCCCCGGTATTCTTGCGCTATTTTGAATTATGATTCCACCATCGTTTATTTCTGGTACTTCAGCCTTTAAAAGAGCGTCTAAAAATCTTGGAGATGTTCTGCTTAACTCAACTTTTATGCCCAAATTTTTGTCAGCAAATACTTTTCTTATAACGGCTTTTACTACATTTCCTACCTTAAAGATTTCGCCTTTTATTCTATTTTTTCTTGGTAAAATAGCTCTTAACTCTTCAATCTCGATAAATGTATTTTCTTGTTCATCAACTCTTACAACAGTTCCAAAAACTATCTGTCCTTGCATCTGGTTGTATTTTTCAAAAATTTTATCCTCAACAAGCCTTTGGATATGATACTCAAGCTCTTTATGCAATGTTTGTGCAGCTGTTCTTCCTAGATTATCAAGGCTTAGTTCATATGTTAGCTCATCGCCAACTTCAACACTATTGTCAATATTTCTTGCCTCTTTTAGGCTTATAAAATGTTCGTTGTCTTCTTCCAATCTCTCATCGTCATCATAAACAATTGTTGTTTTTTGATATAGTTTTATTGTTTTATTGGTATCTATGGCAACATCATACTCGTAGTTGTGACCATAAACATGTTTTGCTGTGTTTATAAGAGCCCTTTTTACACGCTCCTTTACATCTTCTATATCCAAATTTTTTTCATTTGCTATTGATTCTATGATATCTGAAATTCTTTCCATTTTTTCTCCACTTGTAGTCATAAATGATAAATTCTAGGGAATTTAAAATTTTGAAGATTTGTGCTGATTATACAATTTTGTTACTAATAAAAACTTTAATATATGTTTTATGCCATTTTTGATATACTAATCAGCTTAAAGTTATAAGGAAGGATAAAAAATGGAGTTAAAACTTGCAAGATCCGAGCTTAGTTCAAAGCCAAAAACAATATCTTTGGACAAGATTGAAGCTGCCGTAAGTAAAGAGGGTCAGAAAATTTTTTATTTTGATAAAGATAATAGTCATAAACAACTTATTGAATTAGTTGAGTTTTTTGAAGAAAAAGGTCTAAGTGTTTATCATCGTGTTGTTAAATATGGTCTTGATGATAAAGACTATATGTATGAAGTGCATATATTATAATGAGTAAAAAGCTTTTTATTCAAACTTTGGGTTGTGCGATGAATGTTCGTGATAGCGAGCATATGATCGCAGAGCTAAAAAGCAAAGAGAATTATGAATTAACACAAGATATAAGCGATGCTGATTTAATACTTATAAACACCTGCTCGGTTAGAGAAAAGCCTGTGCATAAGCTTTTTAGCGAGGTTGGTGCTTTTGAAAAAGTAAAGAAAAAAGGTGCGAAGATAGGTGTTTGTGGTTGTACAGCTAGTCATCTTGGAGGTGAGATATTTAAAAAGGCCCCTTATGTTGATTTTGTTTTAGGGGCTAGAAATATCAGTAAAATATCAACCGCTGTAAATACCCCAAAGTTTGTAAGTACTGATATAAATTACGATGAAAGTGATTATGCTTTTGGCGAGTTTAGAGGCTCTCCATTTAAGTCATACATAAATATATCAATAGGCTGTGATAAAAAATGCACCTATTGTATAGTGCCTCATACTCGTGGAGATGAAATTTCAATACCTTTAAATTTAATTCTAAACGAAGCAAAAAAAGCTATTGATAGTGGTGCAAAAGAGATTTTTTTATTGGGTCAAAACGTAAATAACTATGGTAAAAGATTTTCAAGTAGCCATGAAAAAATTGATTTTAGCGATCTTTTGGTAAAACTAAGTGAAATAAATGGATTAGAACGTATTAGATTTACAAGTCCTCATCCTTTGCATATGGATGATAAATTTTTAGAAGTTTTTAGCCAAAATGATAAAATTTGTAAATCAATGCATATGCCACTTCAAAGTGGAAATACAAAAGTCTTAAAAGAGATGAAAAGGGGATATACAAAGGAGTGGTTTTTAGATAGAGCCTTAAAACTTCGCTCGCTTTGCCCTGATGTTAGTATTAGCACTGATATTATAGTTGCTTTTCCTGGCGAGAGCGATGAAGAGTTTATGGATACAATGGACGTTATAGAAAAAGTTAGATTTGAACAAATTTTTAGCTTTAAATACTCTCCTCGCCCTATGACAAAAGCGGCTGAGTTTACAAATCAAGTTCCTGAGGATATTGCTTCAAAAAGGCTTACTTTTTTACAAAGTAGGCATACTGAAATTCTAGATGAGATTGTAGCTGCTCAAAAAGATAAAATTTTTGATGTTTATTTTGAAGAGTTGCGCGCAAATGGTGGAGTAGCCGGTAGGAGCTTTAATAACTTTTTGGTTCAAGTAAACGGAAGCGAGGAGCTTTTAGGTAAGACCCTTAAAGTCCGTGTTGACAATCCAAAAAGAATGGTCTTATATGGAAACCTCATATAGTAGAATAAAAAAAAGCATATTTATCAATTTGATAGTATATGTTTTTTATCTACTTGTTTGGGTTATATTTCTAACTTGTAAAAAAACATATTCAAAAAATAAACTTCCAAATGATAGCTGTGTTGTTGTATTTTGGCATTCAAGACTGGCTTTTATGAGCTTTGCTTACCTTAGGTATTGGACTTGTGATTTTAACAAAAAAAGAAAAGGTAAGGTTGTTATAAGTGATCATAGAGATGGCGAGATAATCACAAGAATAATTAAATTTTTTGGCATATCTACAATAAGAGGTAGTAGCTCAAAAGGTGGTGCTAAAGTTTTGATAAACGCACTAAAAAATATAAAAGAGGGTGTTGATATTATCATTACGCCAGATGGTCCTCGTGGACCAAGACATAGTATAGCCGATGGGGCTATTGCAATAGCTCAAAAAACAAACAGAGATATTTATATCCTAAATTACGAAGCAAGCTCTTTTTGGGAACTAAGAAGCTGGGATAAAATGATAATTCCAAAGCCATTTTCTACTATAAATTTTACTCTCTCAAAGCCTTTGAGCTTTAATGAACTTGATATTGATGCCGCAAAAGAAGAGCTTCAAACTAAGATGTGGCTTGAGAGTGAAAAAAATCCTAATGGCAAAAGCATTTTAGAACATAAAGAAGAATTTGTACTAAACCTAAAACAATGGTGGTCTAAAAATGCTAAAAAGCATTGAAAGATAAGCTATGCTTTTTAATAAGACCTTGCCTGTTGCTGTAGTTATTTTGATACTAAGTGCTTGTGCTTTGTTTTTTGCTACAAATGAATCTTACCAACTTTCGTTTAAAGCTAAATTTTATTATGAACTACAAAATTATGACAAATCATACGAACTTAGCAAAAAATCATACGAACTTGATAAATACAATAAAATGGCTCAGTCTTTGTTTAAAAAAAATGAAGATATACTCAAATACAAAAGATATATATCACAAGCCAATGAGTATCTAAAAAAGATACAAGATATCTCAAAAGGTAAGGTTGGTATAGCAAATAAAGAAAGAATACGCCTAATTTGTGATATTATGATAGATGAATTAGATAGTGTTGTTAGCTCTACATCAGATACTCAGTTTTTAGAAGAAGCTACCAAAAAACAAGAAATCTTTAAAAAATTAAAATACGAACTTTTTGAAATTTAAGCATTTTTGTATATATAATAAATTATACTTTTAAAATTATTTAATTATATATAAGGTGTTTTTTATGAAAGCTAGTATTGATTTGGAAATTTTTTTAGGCGATAATGTATCTGTTTTACAAAAACATATAAAATTACTAAAAGCCATTGATTCTACAAAAAGTATAACAAAAGCCGCTCAGGCTATTGGTATATCATATAAAAATGCTTGGGATAGTATAGATATATTAAATAACAAAAGCGATAAACCACTTGTAAGTAGAGCAAATGGAAGGAAAAAAAATAGTGGCACAGAATTAACCGAATACGGCCACAAGATGATTGAAATTTATGAAAAGTTGCTTGGTTTACAAAATGATTTTTTAACAAAGGTATGTGAAAATCTTGATATTTCAAACTCTGAAATAATAAATTTTTCTAGACTAAGCAACAACCTGAGTGCTAGAAATCAGCTAAACTGTGAGATAGTAGATGTAAAATCAGGTGCGGTTAGCTCTCAGATTTTTGCAAAATTAAGCAACGATGATATTTTGCATTCTAGTATTACCCTTGAAAGTGAAAAAAATTTAAATCTTATCATTGGTAAAAAAGTTGTTTTTATCTTTAAAGCACCTTGTGTTAGCCTTGTAAAAAAAGATGAGGTTATAAAAGATGATAGTATAAATCAACTAAATGGCGAGGTTATATCTGTAAAAATAGGCTCTAAAAATGCAGATGTGATAATACGTTTGAGTGATTATCAAAATCTAAGTGCGATAGTTTCAAAAGATGTTGTTATGGAACTAAAAATAGGTGTTGGAGATAAATTAAAAGCTTTGGTCAAATCATCAGACATTATAATAGGAGTGTAAAAATGAAAAAAATTTTAATTGCATTAGCGATTAGTGCTTGTGCTTTGTTTGCGGGGGAGATTAGGGTGCTTGCTGCAGCAAATACATCTTATGCTTTTGAAGAGCTTTTGAAGAAATTTAACGAACTTTACCCAGATACAAAAGTAGAACTTAGTCTAGGTTCTAGTGGCGGACTTACTTCTCAGATACAAAACGGAGCTCCGGCTGATATATTTATGGCTGCAAATATGGGTTTTGCAGATAAGGTTTATGAGAGTGGATTTGGTGTTTCTAAGCCAGTTGTATATGCTCAAGGCTCTCTTGCTATATTTACTGTAAGGGATTTTAAACTAAAAAAAGGACTTGATGTTTTAAAAGATGTAAAAACCATATCTATAGCAAATCCAAAAAGTGCGCCTTATGGAGAGGCTAGTATGGAGGCTTTAAAAAATGCAAATCTTTTTAAATATATAGAAAAAAAGATAATCTATACTCAAAAAATTTCAGAGACACTTTCGCAAGCTTTAAGTGCTGCTGATATTGGATTTATAGCTGCTAGTGCTTTGTATGATAAGAAAATGTCAAAGTATAAAGAGGGTGTTAATTATGTTTTTGTTGATAAAAATCTATATAAGCCTATAGACCAAGGTATGGTTTTGCTAAAAAGGGCTGAAAATAACAAAGAAGCAAAGGCTTTTTATGACTTTATTTTAAGCGATAATGCAAAAGATATTTTTAATAAATTCGGATATATAACACCTAAATGATAAAAGCTATAGTTGAAAAAATAATAACATTTGATGATGTTAGCTTGGTTAAATTTAGTATAGATGAAGTTTTAGTTTTGTCCATGCTATCACTTGATAATGTGAACTTAAAGCCAAAAGATAAGGTTAAGCTTGGTTTTAAAAGTTCAAATGTATCTATATCTAAAAATAAGATTGAAAATTTTTCTATTAAAAATGAGATATATTGTAAGATAATAGATATACAAATAGGAAAAATTTTATCCGTTATTTTGCTTAGATACAAAGACATTGAGTTTGAAAGTATCATCACATCAGAATCAGCAAAAAGTCTAAGTTTAAAGCTTAACGATATGGTATTTGCCTATATAAAATCAACATCAATTTATATAAGTGAAATTTTATGATAGATATAAATGTTCAAAAAACTCTAAATAGTGCTAATGGAAAGTTTTTATTAGATGCAAAGCTTAGTATAAAAGATGGTGAGTTTGTAGCCATCTATGGTAAAAGCGGAAGCGGCAAGACAACTATACTAAGGCTTTTGGCTGGTTTTGAAACCCCTGATAGTGGTGCTATCTTGGCCAATGATACTATTTTTTATAAGGATAAAAAATCCCTAGCTATTCAAAAAAGAAATATAGGATTTTTATTTCAAGACTATGCCTTATTTGAAAATATGAGTGTGATAAAAAATCTACTTTTTGCCAAAAAAGATATAAGCTTAGCAAACGAACTACTAGATATAATGGATATATCAAGCTTGAAAAATCAAAGCATAACAAACCTTTCAGGTGGTCAAAAACAAAGAGTAGCTTTAGCTAGGGCTTTGATGATAGAACCAAAGATACTTTTGCTTGATGAGCCACTTAGTGCATTGGATGCCCAGACTCGTGAAAAACTTCAAGAGTATCTTATAAAGATAAACAAACAATTAAAAATTACAACCATAATAATAAGTCACGATGTCGCTGAAATTTATAAATTATGTGATAAAGTCTTTTTTTTAGATAATGGTAAGATAGTAAAATCTGGAACCCCAAGAGAGATGTTCTTAAAAAAACAAGGCTCTCAAAAACTAGCTTTTAATGCAAAAATTTTAGACATAAAACCTACAGATGCAGCCTTTGTAGTCTTAGTTTTTGTATCAAATCAGCTTTGCAAAGTCGTATTATCAAAAAATGAACTAAAAGACTTAAATGTAGGCGATGACATAGTGCTTAACATAAAAGCTTTTGGTGTAAATGTGCAAAAAATACATTAATAATAATTGAGGATTTCTAAAATTTTATGTATAGTGTTGCTAAGTGGTGTTGCTGTTAGTTTGTTTGCAGATATAAATACAAAAGAAGCAATTGATTATCAGACAATACCTAAAGATAAAACTTTTAATTTTATTAATAACCAAATAAGTTTTAACATTTTGGATAAAACAAAGTAAATTTAAAAAAGGTATTTAATTTTATAGGTAAAATAGTAGTGGAATAAGCCATATAAAACGGTTAAAATTGATGGCATAGCTTTACGTTTTTTAGATAGTAACACTAAAAAATAATAAGGTAAGCAAAAAACAATTAACTTTGTAAAAGAACTAACAACATCTGTTAAAGATACTACAAATTCTTTAACAACATCATCTGCAACAGATGTTGCTAAGTTTTCATCAAATCTTTCAACACAAACAAGACTTGCTAAACTTACAAATCTATACAATAATGATCTAGCATTAGCTTATGCTATAAACAATCTAAAAGATAATAAATTTGCTGATGCTGGTAATGGTTTATCAAATTTAGTTAAAGCTTATACAGATAGATTTAATAACGATAACAATGTATGGGGAAATATAATAGGATCTAAAGCTAAGATAAAAGGTGATAAGTGAAGCATTAATACTAAATATAAACTTTGGAGCTAAAACAAGATCTAAAGAAAAATACTACAATGGAAACATTGGTTTAAAATATAGCTTTTAATTAAAATAAAAACATTTAAGGGTTATGAGAGTAGCTCTTAAATACTCTTTTGTTGCAGACTTATAGATATAATATTTTTTAAAGTTACATAAAATTTATATGATTAAATTTTTTATTTAATCACAATTTGTTAAAATACTAAATATAGTAATTTTAAATATAGGAGCTTTAGATGAGATCTTTATTTTTAAAGACAGTTAAATTTTTATCAGTTGTTGCCCTTTTTGGTGCTTTGAGCGCAAATGCATTTACAGAAGGCGAAGACTATGTTAAGCTAGAACAACCTTTGCCAGTAGAAAATAACACCTTAGTAAAAGTTTTTAGCTATGCTTGTCCGCATTGCTACAAATACGATAAAAGTGTTGTTTCAAAATTAATGCAAAAATTACCAGGCATAAAATTTGTCCCATATCATTTAAAAACAAAAGGTAGTTTTGGAGAGACTATCAGTAAAGTTTTTGCTGTTTTGATAGCCAAGGATAATGAAAATGGAATTAGTTTATTAGATGATAAGTCTTTATTTAAGAAAGCTAAATTTGCATATTATAGAGCATATCATGATAAAAAAGAGACATGGAATGATGGAAAAGATAAAGATGGATTTTTAAAGACTGGTCTTGATGCTGTTGGTATGAGTGTGGATGATTACAATAAAGAACTAAACAATCCAAAAGTTATTGAAATTTTATCAAAATGGGACGCTGCTTATGATGTGGCCAAGCTTCAAGGTGTTCCTGCTTTTGTTGTAAATGGCAAATATCTTATCAACATAGATAATGTTAAATCAATAGAAGGTATTGCTAGATTAGTTAAAGATTTGTTGGCAAAATAAATTAAATATACGGCATTTACGATTATAAGTGCCGTAGAAATTATTTATATAGCATAGTCCCCAAACGAATCATATTTGAACCGCATTTTATTGCCAACATAAAATCAGAACTCATTCCCATAGAACATATTTTAGCTCCACTAGATTTTAAACTCTCATAAATTTTATATGTTTGCTCAAAGCTTTTTTGTATCTGTTTTTCATCATCAACATTAGCACCTATGCTCATGACACCGATAAGATTTATATTTTTGCATTCTTGTTTGATTTTTAGATATTCTTCTGTCGCTTGGCTTGTGCTTACACCTTGTTTGCTATCTTCGTTTGCTGAGTTTATTTGCAAAAGTGTATCTAGCTTATAATCAAGCCTTTTGTCTACCGCAACTGCCTTTTTTAAACTATCACAACTTTGCCATAGAGTAGGGCGAAGTGATATAAGTTGATTTATTTTATTATCTTGCAATCTTCCTATCATATGCCATTTTGGACCAAAGCTTGCTAGTTCTGTTTGCTTTTTAGCCATCTCTTGAACCCTGTTTTCGCCAAATTCTATCTGACCTTGATTTATAAGCTCTATAACCTCTTTGCTGGTTACATTTTTGCTTACGGCTATAAGCCTTACATCGCCTATTTTTTCATAAAGTTCTTTTAAATTTATCATTTATAAAATCCACCAAGTCTCATTATGTCATTAAAAGTAGCAACAAGCATCATTGTTAAAAGTATAGCCCAGCCAAGATATGTGAGCCAAGCAAATACTTTTTCGCTTACCTCTTTTTTAAATATTAGCTCGTATGTGTTAAATATAATATGCCCTCCATCAAGTGCCGGTATAGGTAATAAATTTAAAATACCTAAATTCACAGATATAAGTGCTGTTATTAAAAGAAGTATCGCCATATCTGTTTTTGCAGCTTTTGATGTTATATCTGTTATTTGAACTATACCACCCATTTCTTTTATGGGAACTATGCCAGTTATTATCTTTTCAAAGCCTAAAAATATAAGCTTAGATGCTTTTATGGTCTCATCAAAAGCATATGATATAGAGCTAAATCCAGTATGATAAACCTTTACAAAATCGCCTTTTGGAGATATGCCTATAAGTGGCTTTTGTATAGTTTCTCCAAACATATTTTTACTCTCTCCTATCTTTGGTGTTAGATTTATTGTGAGTTGTTTACCATCTCTTTGTAGTATTATTTTTGTTGGATTTATACTTACTTGTTTTCCTATATCATCCCACTCTTTTATGGTTTTGTTATTTATTATTAGAATTTTATCATCTACCATTATGCCAGCTTGTTTTGCTGCCGAGTTATCTAGTACAGTTCCTACAACGGGTGCTAGTTTTTCATTTCCCATAAAACCAAGTGATATGTATATAAAAAATGCCAATATAAGGTTAAAAAATGGTCCAGCAAAAAGTATAAGAATCCTTTTTATAGGGCTTAGTGTGTTGTAGCTATCATCATCATAATTTTTATTTTTAGGATCTGTGTCATCTTGCCCTTTGAGCTGGACATATCCACCAAGTGGTATCGCACTTATACAATAATCAGTATTGTTAACACGTTTTGTAAAAATCTTTTCACCAAATCCAATGCTAAAAGTATTAACACAAACTCCAAAAAAACGAGCAACTAAAAAATGTCCTAATTCGTGAAAAAATATTAAAAAAGATATAACAAAGATAGTAACAAAAAAATGCCATGAATAGGCATAAATTCCAACTATAAGCATTAAAATAACAAAAATTATACTTTTCAAATTATTCCTTTTATATTAAATATTTATAACTTTATCATTTTATTGTAAATTTAATTTCAAAGTTTTTCAAAACTTTCTTTTAAATTTTCTCTTATATTTTCATTTATCTCATCTGGATTTTTTAGGCTTTTTTGGACTGAGTTTTCAAGTGAACTTAAGATATCAAATAGCTCTTTCTCCCAGCTTTTGGTGTCTTTTTTTGTGTTCATATTTTGTATAAAAGTAAGCTTTCTGCTAAGCTGTGATAGTTCCGCCATAAACTCATCTTTTACATCATCGCTTATAAATAAATCATTATCTTTTACTTTTTGTCTTAAATCCCTTATTTGTTCATCTATTTCATCGCAAAAAGATTTGTATTTATCTGTATTATCTTCTGATAATAATTCACTGTTTTTGTTTTTATTATCTTCTTTTAAATTGCCGTTTAAGGCTTCATCCATGTCTATATTTTGTGTCATTTTTTGTATTTGCATATAAAGTGCAAAAGCAACTGCTATTGAGATCAAGAAAGCTATGGTTATGTCATTCATTTATGTCCTTTTTTATTTTTTAAATATATTTTTTCTAAACTTACTACTATTAAGCCACTCCAAATAAGTATAAAAGATATTATCTTCGTATGATCCAAACTCTCATTAAATACCAAAACAGCGATAGCTAATGTAAGTGTTGGGCTTAGATAATGAATATATCCTAATGTGCTTAGTTTTATTCTATTTGCTGCTGCATTAAACATCACAAGTGGTAAAATCGTAACTATACCAGAAAGTATCATCAAAATTCCATTAAAATCAGCTTTAAAATTGTTTTGATGGGTAAAACAAAGATATAAAAAATATCCAAAAGCTAAAAATGAAATCATCAATGTTTCTATAAAAAGTCCATCTATAGCTCGTAACTTTATAAATTTCCTTATAGATACATAAATAGCCATTGATACCGGTAGAATTATTGAGATAAAGGGTATCTTGCCTACATAGTATATCTGAATAAAAACAGAAACACACACAAGCAAAACAGCAATTTTTTCAACCTTGCTTGGGTGTTCTTTAAAAATCAAAAACCCAACTAGAATATTCATAAGTGGATTTATAAAATACCCAAGGCTAGCTTCTACTATATGAGATGTATTTACGGCATATATGTATAATCCCCAATTTATGCTTATCATGGCACCACTAAGAAATAAAAGATTTCTAATTTTTTTATTTTTTAAAAGAATTTTTATGTTTCTAAAACCGGATTTTAGATATAAAAATACGCTCATAAAAATCAAAGACCATAATACCCTATGTGCCAAAATTTCAACCGAACCTACATCTTCACTAAATAATTTAAAATATAAAGGGTAAAAACCCCAGATTGTAAAAGCAATTATTGCAAGAAACAAACCCTGTGTTTCTTCGTTTTTTAAATTCATACCAAAGCCTTAAATTAAAGCATAGATTATAATTTTATATATATTAATAAAGCATAAAATTTTAAGTTTTTAATGTTATAATCGGAAATATATCAAAATTTAGAAAACGAGGTTATGTAACGAATGTGGAGTAAAGATAGTTGGAGAAAATACAATATACTTCAACAGCCAAAATATCCAGACAAAGATAAATTAAATGAAGTGGAAGAAAAATTAAAAAATTTACCACCATTGGTATTTGCTGGAGAGGCTAGAAATTTAAAAAAAGAGCTTGCTAAGGTTTGTAATAGTGAGGCTTTTTTGCTTCAAGGCGGTGATTGTGCCGAAAGTTTTTTAAATTTTAATGCAAATAATATAAGAGATATGTTTAAAGTAATGCTTCAAATGGCTATAGTTTTGACATTTGCAGGTGGTCGTCCGATAGTAAAAGTAGGTCGCGTTGCAGGTCAATTTGCAAAGCCTAGAAGTTCGGATTTTGAAGAGATTAATGGAGTTAGTCTTCCTAGTTATCGTGGTGATATTATAAATGGTTTTACATTTGATGAATCTGCTCGTGTGCCTGACCCGCAAAGAATGATAGAAGCTTATTATCAAAGTGCTTTTACTATGAACCTATTGCGTGCCTTTTCTCGTGGCGGGTTGGCTGATTTACATCAAATCAATAAGTGGAATTTGGGCTTTGCTAAAAGGGCTGAGATACATGAAAAATACTCAGAACTAACAGATAGTATTACTAAAACACTTGGGTTTATGAAAGCTTGTGGAATGACATCTGAAAATACCCCAGCTATAAATCAAACTTCATTTTATACATCACATGAAGCTTTATTATTGCCTTATGAAGAAGCTATGACAAGAGAAGATAGTTTGAGTAATGAATGGTATGACTGTTCTGCGCATATGCTTTGGATAGGTGAGAGAACAAGGGGTATTGATGATGCTCACGTTCATTTCTTAAGTGGTGTAAAAAATCCAATAGGTGTTAAAATAGGACCTAGTGCAAACTCATCAGATATATTAAAATTATCAGAAAAATTAAATCCAGAAAACGAAGCTGGAAGACTTAATATAATAATAAGAATGGGTGTTCAAAAAATTCAAGAAAATTTACCTAAGTTGTTAAGAGATATCAAAAAAGAAGGCTTAAATATAGTTTATAGCATAGATCCTATGCACGGAAATACAACAAAAGCTGGTAATTATAAAACTAGAGAATTTGATAAAATTATCAGCGAAGTAAAAAGTTTTTTTGATATAACTAAGTCTGAAGGTATGTATGCTGGAGGTATTCATCTTGAGATGACAGGTCAGGATGTAACAGAGTGTATGGGCGGTGTTTTTAATGTAACAGAACAAAGTTTAAAAGAGCGTTACGAAACACAATGCGATCCAAGACTAAATTCGGACCAAGCTTTAGAGCTTGCATTCTTGGTTGCAGAGTTATTAAAAAAACAGATAGGTTGATTTATTTTTTTATTACAAAGAGTATTTTTTATTTTAAGAAGTTATTTTTTTATTTCTTGGATTTTAATATTTTTTGTGATAAATTCATTTAATTAATATTTTTTATTATTTTAGGAGAAATTTATGTCAGTAATTTATGATTTAGTTGTTATAGGTGCCGGGCCTTGTGGTATAGGTGCCGCTATTGAGGCTAAGGCTAATGGTCTTAATAATGTTTTAATGCTTGAAAAGGGCGAAGAAAATCTGCAAACTATTAGAAAGTTTTACAAAGATAACAAGCGTGTTGATAAAGAGTATAAAGGACAAGAAAGTACTATTTATGGAGTTGTAGCTTTTCAAGATGGAACAAAAGAGACTACAATAGAGTTTTTTGATAAAATCATTGCCGAAAATAATATAGAATGTGTTTTTAAATGCGAAGTTGAAAGTGTAAAAAAAGTTGGAGATTTGTTTGAGATAACTACTACAAAAGATATTTATAAGTCTAAAAATGTGCTTGTAAGTATAGGTAAAATGGGTAAACCAAATAAGCCTGATTATAAAATTCCTTTACCATTAAATGGTGTTGTTAACTTCAACTTAGACAAATGTGGCAGTGGGGAAAAGATACTGGTAGTTGGTGGTGGAAACTCAGCTGTTGAGTATGCTATAGATCTCTGTAAAAACAATGAAACTACATTGGCATACAGAAGAGATACTTTTGCAAGAGTTAATGATACAAATAAAGAAAATCTTGAAATTTTAGAAAAAGATAATAAATTAAAAGTTAGATTAAACCACGATATCGTAAGTCTTGATAACGATAATGGTAAGGTTGTTGTTAATTTTTCAAATGATAAAACAAGAGTTTATGATAGAGTTGTATATGCAATAGGTGGTTCAAGCCCAGTTGATTTCTTGCAAAAATGTGGAATCAAAATGGATGATAAAGGCAATGCTTTAGTAAATGATGCTTGTGAAAGCGATATCGCTGGTCTTTATGCTGGTGGTGATATAACATTAAAAAATGGTGGTTCAATAGTAATTGGATTAAACCATGCTTATAAAGTTGTCCAAAATATTATAAAAAAATGAGTATAAAGTTTGAGAGAATATAAGAGATTTTTTCTAGTTTTTTTTATTTTATTTGCGGCTAGTTATATTTTTATTAACTTTTCGCAAATAAAAAAAGAACAAGCTTCGGAAAGAGAGTATAAAATTTACTCTCTTAAATTTGATGATTTGTCGGAAGAAGAAAAAGAGAAATATATAAGTAAAGATCAACTTTTTGAGTATGGTGGTTATATAACCGCAAAGAGCTATATTGAAAATTTTGATGTTGTTTTTGATGAAAATTTGACTAATGATATTGATAAATTAAAAGCTGATTTTAAAGATATAGTTGAAAAAAACAGGGTTTTAATTAAAGACAATGTAGACATAGCTAAGAAAAATCTTGATTTGATTTCAAAGATTGATAGTATAAAAATGCAATTTTTATCTAAAGAAAAAAAAATAGAAGAAAAAAATCTTGAAAATTTTAAAAATAAAGAAAAAACACTTACTGACCGTATAGAAAATTTAACAAACGAGCTAGCAGAAAATCAAAAACAAGGTCTTGAGATGATGTCAAGATATGAAAGAAAGATAATACAGTTAGAGCAAAATATATCATCTTTGGCTGTTAATTATGATAAAAATACATCTATTTTGCAAAACAAAAATCTTGAACTTCAAAACAAAATAGCATTATTAAATAAAAAGGATAATGCACAACAGAGTTCAAAAAAAGAGCTAAAAGACCTAAAAGAAGAGATTAAAGTAGAAAAAAATGAAATTCAAAAACTTGATTTTTTACATAAAAAAGAGTTAAAACGTATTCAGGATGGATTTGACATTCAGCGGTTAACTCTTGAAGATGAACTATCAAAAAAATCAAATAATATAATTGATTTAAAAGCAGAGATTAAAAAACTTGAATATGATATAAAAAATAGTGATACTAAAATCAAAAATTTAGATACACAAATCCAGCAACTAAATTCTTTTATAGTTGGTTTAAATGATGTAAATAAAGATCTAAATTCAACAAATAATCAAAAAGATAAAGATATTTTTAGTTTAAAAAATCAAATTTTAGC